>CAMDSN010000007.1 GCA_945907225.1 Flavobacterium psychrophilum
AAAACAAAAAGAGTAACAGCACACAACAGCTACTACAACGGATTTGGGCATTTGGCTTAATTGAAAAATGGTTTTGTATTTGGATGTTTAGTGATAACCGAAAAATAAATCTTATTTTAGAACCCAAACCCGCTGTAGTACCAGAACGATGGAACGCAATCCGTTTTACGGAAAGTTGCTCCGCTCTTCGAGCTCTCGCCCCTTTCCACGTCTTTGCCTTCCATCGGTGGCGCTTAACCCTATTTCTTTAACAAACGCGGACTGCGTCCATCATGCGTTTGAAGAAATTGGGCTCATAAAAAAATCTTTCCCTTTTAGTGAAATAAATTTCCCTAAAATCATATTTTTTTACGAACTTCGTCAAGCGCCACCGATAGGGCATTTCTCAAAAAATCTGCAAAAAAAGATATTCGCATACCAAAAATTGGTATATTTGAGTTTTAAATGAAAAGTTATGGCAAAGAACACATCAATTTTATTAGGAGATTATTTTGAGAGTTTTATTAGTGATGAGATTTCTTCAGGACGTTTTAGTTCTGCAAGTGAAGTTGTACGCACAGCTTTAAGATTGCTAGAACTAGAAGAACAAAAAATAAAGAAATTTAGAGACGAAATTGAAATCGGCGAGAAAAGTGGAATGGTTTCAAATTTTGATTCTGAAGCTCATTTGGCCAAACTTCATAAAAAGCATTTATGAAAAATGAATATCGCATAAGTGCAAAAGCTTTAGAAGATATAGACAAAATTTGGCTTTACACTTTAGAAAATTGGTCACTAAATCAAGCTAATCACTATTATCGACTAATTTATCAAGAAATAGAATTTATTCTCGAAGATTTTGAGGGAGGAAAAGATATTGGAGAAATTAAGTCGGGTTATAGACAATTTAGAGTAAAATCACATCTTATTATCTACAAGAAAGCAGAAGATGGAATTGTGGAAATTGTTAGATTGTTGCATCAGATGATGGATATTCCTAATCAACTATGAACGAAACGGCATATAACAGCAGTTTGCAAAAATGGCGGGTCTAGACTTAATTTAAAGATGGTTTTGTTTTCTAAAGACAGTTTTGTGGTTAAACAAACATTAGTTTTCAAATGAATTTTTGTGGAAAGAGTCCTGCCTTTTGGCTAGTTGCAAACCGATAATTTCAGAGCGTAAATAGCCAGATAAAATTATTAAAAGGTTATTGTTTTTTCCTTTTTTCAGAAAAAAATCTAAGTAAAATTTCAGAACATTCATTTTCTAAAATACCCGAAACTACCAACGTCTTTGGGTGTAAAGCAGCCTCTAGTTTCTTGTATCCTTTTTGTGGATCTGAGGCACCAAAAACCACCTTTGTAATCTGACTCCAATTTAAAGCCCCCGCACACATTTGACAGGGCTCTAATGTAACATATAGGGTACATCCTTTTAAATATTTTCCTCCCAAGTAATTTGCGGCCGATGTAATTGCCTGCATTTCGGCATGGGCCGTAACATCATTTAGCATTTCAGTTAAGTTATGTGCTTTGGCTATTATTTTATTCTCAATTACAATTAATGCACCAACCGGAATTTCATGCCTATCATAAGCTAATTGAGCCTCATAAAGCGCTTTCTTCATAAAATATTCATCGGTGAAAGGAGTTTCCATAAAACAAAAATACAATTTCAATTCGTACATTTGTCTCATGCCTATAAAAATGCTCGAACATATTAACTCTCCAAGTGATTTAAGAAAATTAACAGTTTCTCAATTGCCCGAATTAGCCAAGGAGCTTAGAGAATTCATAATCGATATCGTTGCGGTAAAAGAAGGTCATTTAGGGGCTTCGCTTGGGGTTGTTGAATTAACAATTGCATTACACTATGTTTTTGACACTCCAAATGACCTCATTGTTTGGGATGTTGGGCATCAAGCTTATGGACATAAAATATTAACGGAAAGAAGAAAAAAATTTAACACAAATAGACAACTCGGCGGCATATCAGGTTTTCCTAAACGAACGGAGAGCGCGTATGATACTTTTGGGACTGGACACTCTTCTACTTCAATTTCGGCAGCCCTTGGAATGGCAATTGCTTCACAGTTAAAAGGAGATCCTAAAAACCATATTGCAGTTATTGGAGATGCATCTATAGCCAGTGGAATGGCATTTGAAGGGTTAAATCATGCAGGTGTTACCGATGCCAATTTACTAATAATACTTAATGATAACGCTATTGGTATAGATCCAAGTGTGGGCGCCTTTAAAAATTATTTAACTGCTGTAAAAGAGGGTAAAAATCCGAAGCAAAATAATATTATTAAGTCATTAAATATTGACTATACGGGCCCAATAGACGGCCATAATATAAGTGCTTTGATACAAGAGTTAGAGCGGTTGAAACAGGTTAAAGGACCTAAATTTTTACATATTGTTACAACCAAAGGGAAAGGATTACAGCAAGCCGAGGAGGATCAAGTTAAATATCATGCTCCGGGTAAATTTGATGCAGAAACGGGGGAGTTATTAAAAACTTCAAACGAGAATTTACCTCTAAAATTTCAAGATGTTTTTGGCTTAACTTTAGTTGAATTGGCAAAACATAATGAAAAAATTATTGGTATAACTCCCGCTATGCCTAGTGGAAGTTCTTTGAAATTTATGATGGACGTCTTTCCTAAAAGAGCTTTTGATGTTGGTATTGCAGAACAGCATGCCGTTACGCTATCTGCTGGAATGGTGTCACAGGGGATGATTGTGTATTGCGCTATTTATTCTACTTTTTTGCAGCGGGCATATGATCAGATCATTCATGACGTAGCACTTCAAAACTTACCTGTTATTTTTTGTTTAGATCGTGCAGGATTAGTGGGTGAAGACGGAGCTACCCATCATGGTGTTTTTGATATTGCTTTTTTAAGGTGCATCCCAAATATGATTATACATGCACCAAAGGATGAAATAGAATTGCAAAATATTTTGTACACTGCCTCTTTAGGTTTAAAAAATCCAATCGCAATTCGCTATCCACGTGGAAGAGGAAAGAATATAGATTGGAAGTTTCCTTCAGATTTTCAAAAAATTCAAATTGGGAAGGCAAAAAAACTGAGAAAAGGCAAGGGGATTGCAATTCTTTCTACCGGAACACTTGCGGATAATGTTTCGAAAGCTTTAGATGAAATTGAAGATACAGACCGCTATTTTGCGCATTATCATTTTGGTTTCATAAAACCGTTGGACGAAAAAAAATTACACAAAATTTGCGATAAATTTGCGACTATAATAACGGTTGAAGATGGTGTTACTACTGGTGGATTTGGAAGTTCTATCTTGGAGTTTTCTGCTAAAAATGATTATGTAAATGAGATTTTCCTTTGTGGTGTCCCCGATTATTTTATTGAGCATGGCACTGTAGACGAACTGCAACAATTTTGCAATTTAGATGTAGACGGTTTAAAATCTCTCTTTTCGGGTTTGCTAGATGAGGGTTTCGACGAAAATTAAAAGGTTACAATACTATTTAATTGCAATGCCTTACCATCTGTTAGCATTGAAATAAAATGGCAAATATGTAGTAACCGATCATACAAATTTTCTTTCTCCAGATGATGTTTCTCTGGCAATATTTTTAATAATAATTTATCATAATTAGTAGCTTTCCCTTCGTGATTATTATTATAAGCGGTTATAAATTTATCTAATAAATTGTTTATTATTTGATAGCCCGATAATTCTTTCTCAATCACTTCCCGACTCTGATATATTTTTTTAACACTCAGTTTAATAATATCATCCATTTGAGCTTTGTACTTACTTTTATCCATGAGCGCAAAATGGAAATTCCCATTTAAAATGGCTTCTTCATTTTCCAGGAAAATTCTAACAGCATCTTGAATTAAGTTACCAATGGCTAGGGCACGTAAATAACTTATGCGATCTTCAACAGTAGATAACGTGCTAAATTTTTTGGTATCAATTGTGTCTTTAACTAAATTAATCAGATATTCTAAAGCATAATCTTCAGCGACTAGTCCTAAATTAATTCCGTCTTCAAAGTCAATGATAGTATAACAAATGTCATCAGCCGCTTCAACTAAAAATGCGAGGGGATGCCTTTCAAAACTAATATTATTTTCTAATTTTTTAGAGATCATGCCCAATTCTTCAGCTACTTCAATAAAAAAAGCTGTGTCAGATTGAAAGAATCCATATTTTTTATCGGAGATATTTTGTGTTGGCTTTTTAGGTAAACTCTCTTTGGGATATTTCATGAATGCACCCAAAACGGCGTAGGTCAGTCGTAAGCTTCCTTCAATTCCAGGACGCGAACTAGAAAGTACTGAAAAGCCATTTGCATTCCCTTCAAAATCAATTAAATCCTGCCATTCTTTTTTTGTTATTTGGTTTTTGAATTGCTGTCCTTTTCCAATAGAAAAATATTCTCCAATAGCTTTTTCGCCCGAATGTCCAAATGGGGGATTTCCAATATCATGGGCTAAAGAAGCAGCTGCAACGACAGCACCAAAATCATTTATTTGATATCCATGGATTTCTTTTAAATGAGGATATTTTTCTATAATTTTTTTTCCTACCAATCTGCCAATAGATCTTCCTACTACAGAAACTTCTAAACTGTGCGTTAGTCGGGTATGCACAAAGTCGGTTTTTGACAGCGGAATGACTTGTGTTTTATCTTGTAAACTTCGAAAAGCTGAGGAGAATATGATACGATCATAATCTACTTCAAATCCTAGTCGAGTATCATCTTGCTCAATACGTAAACGCTTGCTTGTATCGCCTTGACGTTTTAATGATAAAAGTTGTTCCCATTTCATAGTTGATACAGATTTAAAACACAAATATAGGATTATATGTTTTAGATTAATTACCTGATTTTACTTTTGAATTTCATGAAATTCGTTTTTCTTTTCCTCAAGTAATCTTTTGTTAACTACATAAGTTTTTGATAGTGCGTCATGTAATCCTCGTTTGGGAATCAATAAAAAAGAAATCCAATACAACGGAATTATTCGGACAAGAGAGCGAATCATAATCGCTTCGTGACCTGCTTTATTTCCATATTCATCCACAACTATTGTATTCGTAAAAAATTTCCCAACAGTTGTAGAAGTAATAATTTCTAAAAAATTATAATATAATAATGTAAATGTAGACGTTATGGTATATTGAAGGATATTATTTGTTATAAAACGACCTATAATTTCTTTCCCCATAGCTGGAGAGGTATTGGCGATATAAATAGTTAAGCCTATAAAAAGCAATACCGATATTGCAATACTATCAATAAAGAAATTTAAAAAGCGCTTGTCAATTTTCACTAAAAGATCCTCGGTAATTTTAAATCCTTTTTGATTATTTACCTCCATATGAATTATTCTTTTTGATTCGCCAAAAAGAAATTTCGAGATTTCTTTGGGTATAGATTATAGCTTTTATCGCTTGGGTTTGCAATTACAGTTTTTATATTTATTAGGTCTCCCAATTTAAAACTAGCTTCGGTATATTTATAATCTAATAGGTATTCGCCACAAAAATAATTACCGTCTTTATCTTTTTCTATATTTCCTGTGAAAACCCCTTTTTTATCCTTTGACATGTTTATATGTTTTAGCGTAATTTCAGAAATTGTTTTTTAGGAGACTAAAAAAACAGCAATCAATTGAGAGCTGTTTTATTTATGGTTACTTTTCTTTTTGCTTTTAAGACCCGCACATTTCGCAGTCATCTGGACCTGCATTTCGTGCTTGTTCTATCATCGCTTTGTAATCTTCAGGCGTCATCTCACCGGTTTCGTTTGCAGCAATAACCTCAACAGCTGCTGGTTCAGGAACTTGAGCCGTTGGTTCTGCTTTTTTATCATTGTTAAGTGTAAATTTGATTGCATCTACAGCTGCTTTGGTTCTCAAATAGTACATACCCGTTTTCAACCCACTTTGCCAAGCATAAAAATGCATGGAAGTTAGTTTTGCATAATTAGCGTCTTGCATGAATAAATTGAGCGATTGGGACTGATCAATAAAATAACCTCTATGGCGTGACATATCAATTATATCTTTCATAGACATTTCCCAAACCGTTTTGTAAAGTTCTTTTAAGTCTTGTGGAATATCTAAATCTTGTACAGATCCATTATTACGCATTAATTGTTGTTTCAGGTTTTCTGTCCAAAGACCCTGCTTTACTAAATCTTCTAGCAAATGTTTATTTACAACAATGAACTCTCCTGATAAAACTCTTCGGGTGTAAATATTGGAGGTATAAGGTTCGAAAGCTTCATTGTTTCCAAGAATTTGAGAAGTCGATGCCGTTGGCATTGGCGCTACTAACAGTGAGTTTCTAACCCCGTGTTTCTTTACTTCTTTACGAAGTGCATTCCAATCCCAGCGTCCTGATAATTCTTCATCTTTTATATTCCAAAGGTTGTGTTGAAACTCTCCCTCTGAAATTGGAGACCCTTTATAAGACGAATAGGGGCCATCAATTTTTGCTTCCTCCATTGAAGATGTTACTGCGGCAAAGTATAAAGTTTCAAAAATCTCTTGATTTAATTTCTTTGCTTCGTCACTGGTAAATGGCATTCGAAGTAAAATAAATGCATCTGCCAAGCCTTGCACCCCTAATCCAACTGGGCGATGACGAAGATTTGAGTTTTCGGCTTCTTTTACTGGATAGTAATTTCTGTCAATTACTTTATTTAAGTTTCGTGTAACTCGTTTTGTAACCTGATATAACAAATCGTGATTGAATTCGCCATTTTCAACAAACATGGGTAATGAAATGGACGCTAAATTACAAACTGCAATTTCATCTGGAGAGGTGTACTCCATTATTTCTGTACAAAGGTTTGATGATCTAATAGTTCCCAAATTCTTTTGGTTTGATTTTCTATTAGCAGCATCTTTATAAAGCATGTATGGTGTTCCCGTTTCTATTTGTGATTCGAGTATTTTTTCCCATAACTCTCGGGCTCTGATTGTTTTTCTTCCTTTACCTTGCGTTTCATATGAGGTATATAAAGTTTCAAATTCATCGCCATAAACATCACACAAGCCTGGACATTCATTTGGACACATTAAAGTCCAATACGTATCTTCTTGAACCCGGTTCATGAATAAATCAGATGTCCACATTGCGAAGAATAAATCCCGTGCACGCATTTCTTCTTTCCCGGTATTCTTCTTAAGATCTAAAAACTCAAAAATATCAGCGTGCCATGTTTCCAAATATATAGCAAAACTCCCTTTTCGTTTTCCGCCGCCTTGATCTACATAGCGAGCAGTATCATTAAATACGCGCAACATGGGCACGATTCCATTTGAAGTTCCATTTGTGCCCCTAATGTAAGAACCAGTAGCCCTTACGTTGTGAATAGACAAGCCTATTCCTCCAGCCGATTGAGATATCTTTGCTGTTTGTTTTAAAGTATCATATATTCCGTCAATACTATCATCTTTCATTGTTAATAAGAAACACGAAGACATTTGCGGTTTAGGAGTTCCGGCATTAAATAAGGTTGGTGTTGCGTGTGTAAAAAACTTCTTGGACATTAGGTCATATGTCTCAATCACCGATTCTAAGTCAGTTAAGTGAATACCTACTGCTACACGCATCAACATATGTTGTGGGCGTTCTACAATTTTTCCATTTATTTTTAAAAGATAGGAGCGTTCTAGTGTTTTAAACCCAAAATAGTCATAGTTAAAATCACGATTATAAATAATGTGAGAATTAAGATATTCTGCATTTGCCTGAATGGCTTCGTACACTTCGTCAGATAAAAGAGGTGCCTTTTGATTTGTTCTTGGATTTACATAAAAGTACATTTCTTTCATGGTTTCCGAGAAAGACTTGTTGGTATTTTTGTGTAAGTTAGAAATAGCAATTCTAGCAGCTAATTGTGCATAATCGGGATGAGAAATAGTCATTGAAGCGGCAGTTTCTGCGGCTAAATTGTCAAGTTCAGATGTAGTTACACCATCATATAATCCTTCGATAACTCTCATGGTGACCTTAACAGCGTCAACCAAATCATTTAATCCGTAACATAATTTTTTAATTCTGTCCGTGATTTTATCGAACATTACAGGCTCTTTATGGCCATCTCTTTTAACTACATACATAATCTTGTGGGTTTTAAAAACAGAAAATCCCTTCGCTGTTTTTGGTTATTTGTTAAGTTTTGGTTGTACTGATTTTATTTAAAAAAGTCCAGTTTCTTTTTTTTGGCACTAATTGAAATTTCAATTTTAAGTTTTAAAATAGAAAACGCAAACAAGGTTATTCCGCAAATTATATTTAGCACTAGTGCAAATCTCCTCTAAAAATCGGCGTCAAAACTAATCTTACCTGCTTCAGAATCTACATTCATAACACCTGCTTTTTGATATTCGGCTACTCTCTTTTCAAAGAAATTAGTTTTTCCTTGTAATGAAATCATGTCCATAAAATCAAACGGATTATTTGAATTATAAACCCTGTTACATCCTAATTCAACTAATAATCGATCGGCAACAAATTCAAGATATTGTGTCATTAAATTGGCGTTCATACCAATTAAGCTAACGGGAAGTGATTCGGTAATAAATTCTCGTTCGATATCTAAGGCGTTGGTAATTATTTCAGTTATTCTGGTTTTGGAAACTTTGTTTATTAAATGGTGGTTGTGTAAATGAACGGCAAAATCACAATGAACGCCTTCATCTCTTGAGATTAATTCATTTGAAAATGTTAATCCTGGCATTAGCCCACGTTTTTTTAACCAATAAATAGAACAAAAGGCACCTGAAAAAAAGATTCCTTCAACCGCTGCGAAAGCAATTAATCTTTCTGCAAACGAATCAGATCCAATCCATTTTAATGCCCAATCGGCCTTCTTTTTGATGGCTGGAAAAACTTCAAGAGCATTAAAAAGCTGTCCTTTTTCTACTTCGTCTTTAACATAAGTGTCAATTAAAAGGGAATAGGTTTCACTATGAATATTTTCCATCATAATTTGAAACCCATAGAAAAATTTTGCTTCTGGGTATTGAACTTCATTTACGAAATTTTCTGCTAAATTCTCATTTACTATACCATCGGAAGCAGCAAAAAAAGCCAGAATATGTTTAATAAAGAATTTTTCGTCTTCATTCAATTTATTATTCCAGTCTGATAAGTCTTGATGCAAATCAATTTCTTCTGCAGTCCAAAAACTGGCTTCCATTTTTTTATACCAATCCCAAATATCGTTATGTTTAATTGGGAAAATTACAAATCGATTTTTGTTTTCTTGTAAAATTGGTTCAATAGCAGCCATTTAGAAAAGGATTTTAATTGTTTATAATCTAAAACTCAGGTCTACAAAGATTGTTAAATGAAATGTAAAATGAAAGTCAAACTTATTCACAATACACTTTAGTTTTTAACATTTACATTTTTATTTGTACTTCTATTGACTATTTCTAGTGTTTGATAAACATAGATATAGTTTTTTAGATTTTTATAAAGTAAATGTTTTAAGTCTTTATTGTCAATTGATTAGCTTAAATTCACCCCATCTATTTACAGTTCTTTTTAATTAAAAGAATGCTCTTAGCTGAATATTTCCAGTATGAATTGCTTGGCTACTTTCACTTTTTCTACCTTGATAATTAATATTAACGTCTAAATATTCTGTCAGATTTTTTTGTAACAAGAATCGCCATGTCATGTTTCTTCCTGGTTGTAATCCTTCAAGCATTTGAAATGCAACAGCTGACTGAGTATTACCTTTAAATTTATTTTGGAAAAAGGAAAATTCACCATTTATAGTTATCTTTTTTTCGCTTGAATATGAAAACGACGTCCCTATTCGATCTTGCAATAATTTTTCAAATTCACCTATTGTATTGACTTTATTTTGGAATTCGTAAAACAAATCTAAACTTGTACTTTTATCAAAAAGGTATGAGACTTTTGGGGCAGCTTGAAAGGCATTTATTTTAAAATTTTTACTGCTGTAGTTTTCAGAGGTTAAAATGGTGTTTGTGGCTTCTCCTCCCAATGTAACTAGCCATGTTTTAGCTATTAGGTGATTATATTGTATTTGGTTTGTTGTGTTTTTGTTTTCTTGTGAGCCAACAGAGAGTAGATTTTTAATTTGATTGGCAATGAAGGTAAAAGTTACGGAATGTTTTTGTTGTCCTCTATTATAAAATAAGCTGTTTCTCAAACTAGTGTTGAGGCCTAATAAATTTTCGTTTTTTGTAGAAAACGGATTAATATCAAAATTGTCTTCCTTGCGTTCTATTTTTCTTTCAATTAAAAAAGACGTTTGGTTATAAAAGTGAGATGCAATTTTCTTAAATCCTTTAGCATTTTGCCATTTTTTCATATTTAATGTTATGGATTGCGAAAATTTATTTTGGTGCGTTTTAACGAAAATTTGATTGGGTAAAAAGACTCTAATGTATTTTGCTTGATCTAAAAAGGCTGCTATTTCAAACTCTTCTAATTCTTGAATGCCATTATTATTATAGTCCAGCCATGTATAAACCCCTTGTCCGTTTTCTACTTCTAAATAGGTGAATTCCTGCTGGGCTAAACTCCCCGAATTTGTTTCGTAGGCTGAGGTAACCAAAAGCAAATTTTCAAAATAGGAATCATTATACAACAATCTTGAGTTTAAAGATGGCTCATTTTTTTGATTTGAGTTTTCAAAAATTAAGTTTCTATAATTAACGAATAACGACAAATCGGTTTTCTTTGTTTGGATAATTTTTGATTTTACATAATAGGATTGTGACGTATTAACTTTCTTTAGTATTCCGTTTTGTAAACTATCATTCATTCGTTGGAGGTAACCTATTTCCAAAAAGACCTTTGTGCTATCTCCACGTCCGATGAAAGCACCGTATTCGGTAAAGCGTTGACTTAATGATGACAATTGTTGCGTTGCAATAATTTTTTCTTTGTTATTTTCCAATCTCAAGCTGCTGCCAATCCAATTTTTTTTGTAGTTGTATCTGGCTTGTGACTGGTTTCTAATAAATGTTGAGTTTGAAACAGTTCCGCTACTTTTTAAAAAACTACTATTTTGAATTAAATTAAAGTTGTTCAGTTTAAAAACGCCATTTATTAGATGCCGATTCCCAGAAAAGCTCTTAGAAAAAGTGAGGTTTTCAAATTGATAGGAAAGTTTTCCTTTTTGAGGGAGGACAAAATCTATCCCGTTGGTTAACAAGCTCTGATTTCCTTTGAACGTAGTCAAATTCCAATCCCGATTAAATTCGATGTTAAATAACCTTTCAATAGTTTTAAAATTATCCTGAATGTATTGATAGTTTCCAAAGGTATTTATCTCCCATTTTTTTGAAAGTAATCGTTGTTTAAAATTTAATTTTCCTGCCCCTCCATTATTGTTGTTATCATCTCTTGAAGAATATAAATTAAGGTCATTATTGCTCAGGCCAAATTCAAAATCCAAACTAGTCTTTTCATTAGGATTATACTGCCCCAAAAGGGTATAAATTTGAATTTTTGTTGGAGCGACTAAGCGGGTAATTGGTTCGTAATTTCCTTGTGGCACTCCCAAAACAGGTTCTACATATTGATAAATTTTTCCAATTGCAGCCGAATTAACTAGAATGTAATTGCCAAGATTGTTTCCTAGAAGTGTGAACTTAACATTGTATAATTCGTCAGTGGCATTATTTGAATATTCAAAAGTATCTATACCGTTTAGTATTACTTTTTTATATAAAATTTTATTTTCTGAATAAGTGTCTAAATATGCTGACGGCGCATTCATCAAATTTGGGTTGTCACCGGCTTCGCTCAATATTTGGACTTGTTCGGCAGATAAATTTTGTTGTAAGGGTTGATTTTTAAGATCACTTTCAGCATACAAATAGCCGCCAATATTCCATGATTTGCTCGTATGATTAACACCTCCATAAGTAACTAATCTTGTATAGTTTCTTTCTGAGTATTGATATTCTATTACAATTCTCATTTCTGAATTGATTGGGAACAGTGAAGTAAATATTATCTCCCCTGCGTTATAATCAATAGTATAATCATTGTTTTCCCCTCGTTTGCGTAAAATCCCATTCACAAAAACCCTCTCAGAACCAGAGATTACTAATACATACAGTTCTCCATTATTTCCTCTCAGTTTATAAGGCCCTTGATTTCCCTCTTGTCCCGTAAAGGAGCTTTTTGCATATTGTCCTCTTACTAAGGCGGCAGATGAAATAATATTTGTTTTATTTTCTTCGCTTCCAAGAGAGAAGTTTGTTGAAAGGCCTTGTACTTTTTTGTTGAAATTTAAAAATCGGGATTGTCTGTTTTCTAAAAATAAATCACCTGCCCTAACGTTCCATTTATCTGTAGAAAGTTCAATGAATATTTGATCAAATTCATCAAGCTTTTGTGAGTAGCCGTTGTCTTGGAGTGGTATATTACTGTCTTGTATAGAGGCTTTTAATGAAACTTTATCAGAAATTTTTCCTTTAATTTGAAGATCAAGATTGGAACTAACAGAAGTATTTTGATTATTGCCAATAGTAACCCCTCTAGAGATACTCCCGGAAGTTTCTAATCCTTCAAATGGAATAAATTTTTTAACACTTCGGTTTACCTTAAAAAAGTCACTGCCATCATTAGCAACTACTCTTCCTTGATCATAAATACTGTAGGTCTTGGTTAATTGTTCGGGAAATTGGAAGTAACGAACCGTAACACTATCTGATGAAGTAAAACCATTAATAAAAATTAGTTTTCCTTTTTTATAGTCAATTCGATAGAAATTGGGATCAATATCTTTTCCATCTGTATGAAGTAATTTAAAAAAACTCGGACTTATACTTACCTTTTCGATTTCTATTGTGTCAGCAGAAACTGCTATTTTTTTATTCTTGTACAAAGATTTAATTTCCTGTGCAGAGAGCGCAGAAAAATTAAATAAAAGGCAAATAAAAAATAGTTTTTTTAGCATACATGATTGTAAACGGGGAAAAGTGTCTTTGTGTATAATTTATTCTTTGGTCACAATTTGCATCGTTTCTCTTGAAATTTGCCTTATCAACACGGTTTTATCTTTTTCGACTAATTCTGCAGCCGCTTGATTAAAATGGCGAATGGTGTATAGAGACACATTTTCATTATAGGCTACTTTAAATTTTTTTGAAAGTATAGTTTTAGCTTTGCTAAAATTATCAAACTTGTCTTCAATACAAACTGAAAAACTTATGGCTGAGTTTTGTATTAAACTGGTTTTAATTTTAAATTGATATAATAACGAAAAAATTTCACTGATGTTTTCTTCCATTATAAAAGAAAAATCTATAGATGATAATGAAAGTAATAATTGTCCTTTTTTTACAATAATGCAGGGAGTTTTGGGATCTAAATCTTGTCCTTTAGAAACACTTGTTCCAGGCATTAGTGGATTTAAAAACGATTTTACAAATAATGGGATTTCTTTTTTTTGCAGGGGCTGAAGCGTTTTAGGATGAATTACAGATGCACCATAAAAAGCCAGTTCTATAGCTTCTTTGTAGGAAATTTGATTTAATAGAACCGCATTTTCGAAATAACGTGGGTCGGCATTTAAAACCCCAGGCACATCCTTCCAAATGGTTACGCTTTCCGCACTTAAACAATAGGCAAAAATAGCAGCGGTATAGTCAGAACCTTCGCGTCCCAATGTTGTAGTGAAATTATTTTCATCAGAGCCAATAAATCCTTGCGTGATTGTTAGTGCTTTTTTGGATTCGTTTCGTTCGCCCTTTACTCTGGACTTGAGGGCTTTGTTAATTAACGGTTGAGTCTTCTCCCAATCTATGTCTGCATCACGATAATTTGAATTTGTTTTAATTAAGGTTCTAACATCTATCCAGTTGTTTTTTAATCCAACATGATTTAAATAGTGACTCACAATAGTTGTTGAAACTAATTCGCCGTAGCTTACTATTTGATCATAAACAAAATTATAGTTTGGCGATTTATTACTTCGTATGAAATATTCTAAATCGGCAAAATGGCTATTAACCACATAAAAAACATCATGCTCCTCCTCATCAAATAAATCAAGTAAAATTTGGTTGTGATATTTTTTAACATCCTGAAGTGATGAATGGAGCTCGTTAGATTTTTCAAAATAATTTTTTATAACCATTTCAAGGGCGTTGGTAGTTTTTCCCATTGCAGAAATAATCATAAGCGTATCTTCACTACCTACTTTATTAAGTACACTAACAACATTTTTTATACCATCAGCATCTTTTACCGAAGCGCCTCCAAATTTGAAAATTCTCATACTAGTCATTTAAATGTTTCAATAAAATACAGAATAAGTTATCATTCTGATTTCTCAATTATTTAGTTTGATTAAAAATTCATTTATTCCTTTTTCATCCAGTTGGGCCATTCGCCAATCTTCCATGATTTTTGCCCCCGACTTTTTATAAAAATTTATAGCTCCTACATTCCAGTCTAAAACGGACCATTCTATCCTTCTGACGGAATCGATTTTGCCTTGCTCAATTATTCTAGAAAATAATGCAAATCCGAATCCTGAGCCACGACTATTTTCTTTAACAATTAAATCCTCTAAATGAATCGTTTTACCCTTCCAGGTTGAATACCTGTAGTAGTACAATGCAATTCCCACAATTTTTGGATCTATAGAACTTCCTTTTTTATCAAAATTAACTTCAGCAACGAATGTATGAAATAATGGAGTGTCTCCAAAACCATCGCGTTCCAAATCGCTTACAGATAGGTCAACTGCATTTGGCTCTTTCTCGAATATAGCCAATTCTTGAATCAGCTCAAGCACGGCTTTCATGTCCTTTTTTTCTCCTTTTCGGATTTGCATTTGAATCAAAAATTTGAGCAAAAATACGATTATTAATTTCTATAATAAATACAAATTAATTTCAAAATTTATCGATATTTGTATTTCTAACTGCAACGATTTTGTAATGGAAGGACGAACCAAAACCCTAGGTGAATTTATCATTGAAAAACAAGAAGAGTTTCAGTATTCTTCCGGCGAATTATCAAGAATTATCAATTCCATACGATTGGCTGCCAAAGTTGTAAACTACAAAGTAAATAAAGCAGGATTAGTAGATATTGTTGGGGCAGCCGGTGAGATTAATATTCAAGGAGAAGATCAACAAAAGTTGGATGTTTATGCTAATGAAATATTTATACAAACGCTTATAAATCGTGAAATTGTTTGCGGAATAGCCTCTGAGGAGAGTGATGATTTTATTACTGTTGAAGGCTCTGACCAAAGGCACAACAATAAATATGTAGTTTTAATGGATCCGCTAGATGGTTCTTCTAATATTGATGTAAATGTTTCTGTTGGAACTATATTTTCTGTTTATCGAAGAAAAACACCTGTTGGGACGCCTGTGACTTCTGAAGATTTTTTGCAGTGTGGTGTTAATCAAGTTGCTGCCGGTTATGTTATTTATGGTACTTCTACCATGCTGGTTTATACAACAGGCCATGGCGTAAATGGGTTTACTCTAAATCCAGCAATAGGAACGTTTTATTTATCTCACCCAAATATGAAATTTTCAAAAGACGGAACTATCTATTCCATCAATGAAGGAAATTATGTGCATTTCCCTCAAGGGGTAAAAGATTATTTAAAATATTGTCAGTTGGAAGAGGGCGATAGACCCTATACATCGCGTTATATTGGCAGTTTGGTTTCTGACATACACAGAAATATGATAAAAGGAGGTATTTATATTTATCCAACAAGTTCTAAATCTCCCAGTGGAAAGTTACGCCTGCTCTATGAATGTAATCCAATGGCATTTATTGTTGAGCAAGCAGGCGGGAAAGCATCTGATGGTTTCGGGAGGATTTTAGAAATTCAACCAACCGAATTGCACCAAAGAGTGCCCTTTTTTTGCGGCAGTTTAAACATGGTTGAAAAAGCAGAAGAGTTTATGTCAAAATACGTTTAAAACCCCATTTTTTATCAAAGAACTAAATCCCTCATAATTTAGCTTTGTGATTCATAGAACATCCTTATAAATAATTTGTTCCTTTTGTCTTTAAATAGTTCAATTTATTAATTGCCTTTTGGGGCTTAAAACAAAAAAATTGTAAGTTTACCGAGCCAAATACGTCTTTATTATGTCTGATTTCTGGATTAATTTTACTTTGGGATTAAAACACATGTTGCAGTTGGTTGCACACAATGACATTTTGTTTCTTTTAGTTCTTATGATTCCTTTTGAAAAGAAAGCATGGAAAAAAATAGTAATTCTAATTTCATTATTTATTTCTTGTCATACATTTTCCCTCCTATTGACCGTATTTAATATTTTAACATTGAAAATAAATATAATTGTATTTATTATTTCATTACTCATTCTCATCATAGCACTTTATAACCTGCTCTTTTATGAACGAGCTACTAAAAATAATAGCTTGACTTTTGTAGCTGTTGTTACGTCAATATTTGGAATTTTTCACGGACTTGGGTTTGCAAATTATTTTAATTCGCATTTTACAGGAAAACCTACCGATAAGTTACTCCCGCTTTTTGAGTCTTCCCTTGGTTTTGGATTCTCCCAAATTATCTTCGTGGCAGCCATATTACTAATCGCACACATTATACAAACTTCATTGAAATTTTCAAAAAGGGATTGGATTTTAATAGTTTCTGCATTTGTTGTAGGCGTTATTATTCCGATTATAATTAAAAGTAAAATTTGGATTAAATAATTGTTCAAAGTTTTAGGTTTAGATATATTTGCCAAAGACACTTCAGCGCAAGAATAGTTTGTAAAATCGACTAATTTTATACAGATTTAAAAGGAATGAAAGAAAAAAAACAATACAAATACGATATTGCTTACTTAAGAATCGCTTCCGAATGGAGTAAATTGTCTTATTGCAAACGAAAACAAGTTGGCGCCATAATAGTGCGCGACAGAATGATAATTTCTGATGGATATAATGGGACACCTTCTGGTTTTGAAAACTGTTGTGAAGATGAGAATGGACTCACGCAGTGGTTTGTTCTTCATGCTGAAGCCAATGCAATATCAAAAGTGGCTCGCTCCACCCAAACGTGCGAAAACGCCACTTTATATATAACACTCTCCCCATGTAAAGAATGCAGTAAGCTTATTCACCAATCCGGAATAAAAAGGGTTGTATTTCAGCATGGATATAGGGATACAACGGGATTAGAATTTTTAGAAAAAGCGGGGATTATCGTAGATCAAATAGAAGATTTAGGGTAATACAAAAAAGGAAGTACAATGAAAATAAGGAGAAATTATTCACCATTACTATTATTTGCATGCGTCGCTATTGGCGTTTTTATAGGTGGAATGATTAATTTTCCAAAGCCGATGTTGTCTAAACAAAATGCGCAAAAACTAAAAATCGAAAAGTTAATTGATTTTATAAATGATGAATATGTAGATGAGGTTAATTCTGATTCAATCGTTGATAAAACCGTGAACGGAATTTTAGCAAGTTTAGACCCACATTCTGTTTATCTTCCTGCAAGTGAACAGTCACTGGAAGCCGAAATAATGAAAGGAGATTTTGTTGGTATTGGGATTAATTTTTACATGCTAAATGATTCTGTGGCTGTTGTTAAGCCACTTGAAAATGGACCGGCCGCTAGGGCAGGAGTTCTTCCGGGAGATCGAATTTTATATGCAGACAAGACAAAACTTTTTGGACGAAAATTGCCAACAGACAGTTTATATAGTAAATTAAAAGGCAAGGAGGGATCCAAGGTTAAGCTGACTGTTTTCAGAAAAAGCACCCATAAAAAATTTAAAATCACTATTGAACGTGGCCATCTGCCAATAAAGAGTGTAGATGTTAGTTTGATGCTAAATAAAACATCTGGATATATTAAAATTAATCGTTTTGCAGAAAGCACTTATGATGAATTTATAGTTGGCTTACGAAGTTTAAAAAAGCAAGGCATGACAGCTTTGATAATAGATTTACGTGATAATGGTGGAGGATATTTGGAAAAAGCAGTTGAAATTGTTGATGAGATTTTAACCGACAAAGAACTTATTGTTTTTACTAAAAACAGAAAAGGTACTGTAGATAAAATTTTTGCAACTTCGGGCGGAATTTTTGAAACTGGAAAAGTAGTTGTTTTAATTGACGAAAATTCGGCTTCGGCTAGTGAAATTTTAGCAGGTGCGATTCAAGATAACGATAGAGGGGTTGTAATTGGGCGACGTTCCTTTGGGAAAGGCTTAGTCCAGCGTGAAATGGGATTTGATGATGGCTCTGCAGTGAGATTAACGACCTCTCGATATTATACTCCTAGCGGAAGATCAATTCAAAAACCCTATAAAAAAGGCGAGGTAGAAAAGTATGCTCTTGATTTTGAGACTCGTTTTGTGAACGGCGAGTTCTATGAAAAAGACAAAATAAAAATAGCCGACACTTTAAAGTTTAAAACAAAAAAGGGAAGAGTTGTATATGGTGGTGGTGGAATTGTCCCAGATGTTTTTGTGCCTCTTGAAGTTAAAAAAGGACAAGAAAATTTAGTTTCTATTTTAAATTCAGGATTGCTTGGACATTTTGTTTTTGAGTACTTAGAAAAAAACAGAATTAAATTTAATAAGTTAAAAGTCAAAACAGCGTTAACCCAAATAGCAAACGATAACAGCTATATTTCAAAATTTGAAAGTTATTTAAAAGAAGGGGGTGTTGATATAAAATTAGCAACTGATAAAGATATCGTTATGAAGTACATTATAGCCGAATTTTCTAGACAACTTATCAGTGAAAAAGAGTATTTTGTAACAATTTTAAAAAATGATCCGATGCTGAATGCAGCATTAAAATAAATTATTTTTTTATAGCATCATGACTTTGAGCAGCAATACCATTGTTCCAGTACGTTAAAATATCGGTCGCTACAGCCGCACCACTTCCTGCTGCAATGGCTAGTTGACTTCGCCAACCTGCAAGGGTTCCTACAACATAAATACCTTCAGTTACTTTATGATCTTCGTTTTTCAATTGAATGCGCTGTTTCTCGGCTAAAGCTTTTTTGTGTGGGACAACATATTGATTCAATCCCTCTATATCAAAGGTATTTGAATACCCAACGGCAACTACAATATTCCTAGTTAGGTATGTTCCTTTGTTTGTTATAACAGTAAAATTTGGAAAATCACCAGCTATTTTCATAACTTTTTCAGATTCAATTTGAGTTATATGCGGATATAATTCCTGTAGCTGGGTTTTGCTTTCGGATAATAAATCAGCGCCTAATTTTCCTGGGGAAATTCCATAAGCATTATAAAATATAGCTTCTTGAAGCGATGACGTTTTTTGATGCGTAATAATTCCAATTTTTTTATCTTGTACAAATGGTTTTCTTGATGCCGACCCCAAGATCAAAGCACAAGACATTCCCGATACGCCTCCGCCAATAATTAAAACGTCAAACATATTAGATTTTTCAAATTTTTACAATGCATTTATATAAATAAACAACAATTATTTTTTTAGTTTGTTTTCTATTTTTTTAGACATTCTAAAAATTAACAAGAGTAAAAATGCACACAAAGATGCCGTTAGGCTTATTAAAGCTATTATGCTATCTCCTTTAAGCGGATTGATATAGTCAAGTTTTAACAGGTTAGCGACTATAAAAATTAGAGTAATTAAAAAAAGGATATTCGTGAAAATTTTCATAATTGAATTTTAAACAACAAAAATACTAAATTATTTTAATAATTAATTCTATTGCTGTTGCACATAAAATGAATTATTATCAATAGCTAGGTTAGAGAATTTAAATAACTATTTTTGTTGAGAATAAGATTTTATGAGAATTAGTCTCGCAGGTGCTTTATATATGGTAAAAAAAGTCAGCCAGAATTTAAATAGTGGCTTGAGCTTGCAAAAGCAATTATCAACTATGATATTTCAGGAAAAATAATAAATAGGTTTTAAGTTATGTTCCAATTAGGAAAAACAATTGTATCAGAAGACATACTCCTAAAAGAATTTGTTTGCAATCTTTCTGCCTGTCATGGTGCATGTTGTATTGATGGTGATGCTGGAGCTCCTTTAACTCAGGAGGAGACAAAAATACTAGAAGAAATTTATCCAAAAGTCAAGTCTTTTTTGCGGCCTGAGGGCATTAGTGTAATAGAAAGTCAAGGAGCTTGGGTGGTGGGAACCGATCAAGAGTTAGAAACACCACTAATTGACAACAAAGATTGTGCGTATGTAATTTTTGACGGCAGAACGGCACTTTGCGGGATAGAGCAAGCCTATAATCAGGGAGTTATTGCTTGGAAAAAACCCGTTTCTTGTCATTTGTATCCGGTTCGGGTGAAAGATTTTACAGAATTTGCCGCCGTTAATTATGATCGATGGGATATTTGTGACCCAGCTTGTTC
>CAMDSN010000008.1 GCA_945907225.1 Flavobacterium psychrophilum
ACTCCTGTAACTAATCCTAAATTGTCTATGGTGGCAACTAAAGGATTTGATGAAACCCAAGGGGTTACTGCAGCTGGTGAACCTGTTGTGCTTAACTGAGTTGTTAATCCAGGACAAACATTCAAAGTTCCTGTTATTGCTGGTAATCCATTTATGGTAACAGTAGCGGTTGTTTGACAGCCAGTTGAATTGGTATAAGTAATTGTAGTTGTTCCTGCGCTAACTCCTGTAACTAATCCTAAATTGTCTATGGTGGCAACTAAAGGGTTTGATGAAACCCAAGGGGTTACTGCAGCTGGTGAACCTGTTGTGCTTAACTGAGTTGTTAATCCAATACATGCATTTAAAGTTCCTGTTATTGCTGGTAATCCATTTATGGTAACAGTAGCGGTTATTTGACAGCCATTAGAATTGGTATAAGTAATTGTGGTTGTTCCTGCACTAACTCCGGTAACTAATCCTGTATTATTAATTGTGGCAACTAAAGGATTTGACGAAACCCAAGGGGTTACTGCAGCTGGCAAACCTATTGCGCTTAACTGTGTTGTTAATCCAGGACAAACATTCAAAGTTCCTGTTATTGTTGGTAATGCGTTTACTGTAACGGTAGCAGTTATTTGACAACCATTTGAATTGGTATAAGTAATTGTGGTTGTTCCTGCGCTTACCCCTGTAACTAATCCAGTATTATTAATTGTGGCAACTAAAGGATTTGATGAAACCCACGGATTTACTGCAGCTGGTGAACCTGTTCCGCTTAGCTGAGTTGATAAACCAATACATGCATTCAAAGTTCCTGTAATTGCTGGCAACCCATTTACGGTAACAGTAGCGGTGTCAAATTGATTTTGATTACATGTAAAGCCCGTGCTTTGAACACTAATAAGAGTGTAAGGAAATACACCTACAGCAGTTGTTGGAACAGGAAGTAAATATGTATTCCCTGAACTAAGTGGTGTTGTAACTAGAGTTATTCCCCCATCTGTGCTATAAGTAAAAGTATATGGAGGAACTCCATTAAACCCTGTGAAAGTTATATTTGGACTTGAGGAATCTTTACAGACAGAATTAGTTCCAGAAATAGTTGCTGTTGGTAAGGGATTTACGATCAATTGAAAACTTGTGGTGCCAAAAATTAGAGGATTCACATTTTGCTCCATACGAACGTAAATAGTTTGTGGGCTAGATAAATTAGTATAAGCGTTAAAAGGGATTATTGCACCCGTATCAGAATTTGCCGCAGCCTGAGTTAAATGATATGTTATCGTGTAATTCGCAGATGAATTAGTTCCGAGGATGGTGTTGTTTTGTGAAGAAAAATCAAATATTGCTATACCATCATTAGAAATGTCATCACATATTACAAGATTTGAAGGCTGTATTGGAAGTGCACATAAAGTCGAATCCGTGATTAGGGAAAATTGTGTCGTAATAATACATCCAGTTGTTTCATCTTCAACAGCAACATAAATGATTTCACCATTTGTCCCTGCATAGTTAGTAGGACTTCCAATTGGAGCAGCTAGTTGTTGTGCTTGTGCCAATGAGCGATGAAATGAAATAGGACTTGATGAGCCATTTAAAATAATCGATGAATTAGCGGTTAGATTAAACGGGGCACTACATTGTGTCAAGTTATTTGGAGTACCAATTACCAACGAAGGTATATATTCAACAAGTATAGAATCGGTTTGTATACAACCCCCTGGATAGGTTATAGTAACCACATAATTACCCTGTTGAGTAATTGTATACTGAAAAGTATTCCCTCCAACAGGATTCCCGTTTAATGTCCAAGAATAAATTGCACCAGGAATTTGAAATAAACCCGCTTTAACCGTTATGGGTTTTGAATTACAAATAGATCTAACACCCGAAAAGTCGGTTTGCCCACCAAACTCTATTCCTGTTCCTGATATTTCTAGTGTACCAATGTTAAAACTACCTCCTCCAAGGAAAACAGCTGAGTCAAAAATATCGTCATTCCTGTCGGCAACTACCAATTTAATATGATAAATATTTCCAGGAATTACATTTGTGCTGGCAGTCATTTTTATAGTTTCACCATTAAAGTTTGTTGCAGCGGCAGCAGCTACAGCTGGTGAAGAATCATTAAAATTTCCAAAATAAGTTTCATTGCTGGATCCACAATTTGCCCCTATCCCAGTAAAATAATTTTCATCTCTAATGGTAACTACTGATATTGGTGTATTTGTGTTGGGTACTAAAGCTAAATTTGAAGCCGGTGTCCCTGCGGTGAGGTTTGTTAAAAAAAATGCAAAAGAATCTGAGTAATCACATTGATAATCCCCATACTCTTCTGATGCAAATAAAAAATCAAAACTCATAGTGGTAGCTAAGGGCGTGAAATCAAATTCTAAAATTGTAGCGTTATTATAATCGGTTAAAGTAGGATCTATTCCTAAACCATCTATATAATTAAACAAATCGATATCACCCGGCCAAGTACCATTACTTTGTGTTGTTGTATTTGGTCCTCTTGCATTTAAAGCGTTACCTGTGCTAAGAACAACCCCAGAGGTTAAAGGAAAATTTGGATTCGTATTTTGAAAAAAACCTATTCCGTTTGAAGAGCCAAAACTTGTGCCGTCACTTGCGCCACTTCCTGTAATCCATGTTATATTTGAGACAGCTCCAACACAAGCAGAAGGACCACCTGAATTTGAACCAAACAACACGTTTTGAACTAACTGAGGCACGGTATATGTTGTTGAATTAACAGTGATAGCTTGTGCGATTAGATTAGAACTAAAAAGTATTGTGAAAAATAAGTATAAAATTTTCTTCATGTAATTTTGATTCTTTATAAATTATCAAAGCTTAATGTTAAATAATTTATTTAATTTTCAAATATAAGTAATCCAAGAAAATTACTTTGTTAAATTTGCATAAAAATAGCAAACATTTAATGAAAATAACAATCAAAGAAACCCAAAATCCTAAAATAGTTAAATTTGAATTAAAAGATTTTATAACTCAAAATGAAAACTTTGAATATAAAAACATTGATGAGGCGAAAAACTCTCCATTAGCTCAACAACTTTTTTATCTTCCATTTGTAAAAGCAGTATATATATCAGGAAATTTTATAGCAATTGAAAGATATGAAATTGTAGAATGGACTGATGTTCAAGATGATGTAGCTGAACAAATTGAAAATTTTATCTCTGCAGGTGGTGTCGTTATAATTCCAAACAAAACCTCAATTAAAAAACAACCCATTTCCGTCTATGGCGAAACTACACCAAACCCAGCTTCACTAAAGTTTGTGGTAAACAAAGCATTGACGAAAACGGCAGCCGAATTTAAAAATATAGACGAAGCTACACATTCCCCATTGACAAAAGAATTATTTAAATTTCATTTTGTTAAAGAAGTTTTTATTGCTGAAAACTATATTTCTATTACCAAGTATGACAGTATATCGTGGGATGAAATAACATTAGAACTGCGAACTTTTATCAAGGAATTCATAGAAAATGGCGGGACAATAATAGACGAATCCCAAATAATACATGCTGAGAAACAAGAAAAACAACAGGTTAAAAACTTCGAAAATCTTGACACAACCTCACAACAAATAATTAATATTTTAGAGGAATATGTTAAGCCCGCTGTTGCGGCCGATGGTGGAAATATACTTTTTGACTCATTTGACGAAACTAACAAAAAAGTTAAAGTTATTCTTCAAGGAGCATGCAACGGCTGTCCATCGTCTACATTTACACTAAAAAGTGGCATCGAAAATATGTTAAAAGACATGCTTAATGACAAAGACATTGTCGTCGAGGCTGTTAATGGATAAACAATAAGCGTTTCAAATGAGACGCTTTTTTATTACAATTTATAAATTCCGATACTAAAATATTGCTGGCTTGGCAACCTTTACTAATTGCTCCAAAATATAATTTATGAACGAATTGAATTCTGAATCAAGTCCTTATTTATTGCAACATGCTAACAATCCGATTCATTGGAAATCATGGAACGAGACTTCATTAAATTCAGCGAAAAAAGAAAATAAACTCTTGCTTATTAGTATAGGCTATTCTGCATGTCATTGGTGCCATGTGATGGAACACGAAAGCTTCGAAGACATTGAAGTAGCCGAAGTTATGAATGCAAATTTTATTAATTTAAAAATTGATCGTGAGGAAAGACCTGATATAGATGCCGTTTATATGAAAGCAGTACAAATCATGACGGGTCAAGGGGGTTGGCCCATGAATGTTATATGTTTACCTGACGGAAGACCAATATGGGGAGGCACTTATTTTAGAAAAGAAGAATGGATAAATGCCTTAGAAAAATTGAATCAACTTTTTAAAAACAAACCTGAAGTTGTTTTTGAATATGCAGAAAAATTAAATGAAGGATTAAAGGCTATAAGCATAATTCCGAAAAATGAGATTGAAACAGATTTTAATTTTGAAACAATAAATGTATTGGTAAAAAAATGGGAAAGAAGTTTTGATTTAGACTATGGTGGAATGGCACGGGCACCAAAATTTATGATGCCAACAAATTTTGAATTTTTAATGCAATATGGGTATCATTACAATAATGAAAAGGTATTAGATTTTGTAGAATTAACATTAACAAAAATGGCTTTTGGGGGGCTATTTGACACTATTGGCGGGGGATTTTCTAGATATGCTGTTGATATGAAATGGCATGTCCCTCATTTTGAAAAAATGCTTTATGATAATGGCCAACTGGTTTCTTTGTATGCTAATGCTTTTAAATTAACAAAAAACAAACGCTATAAAGAAGTTGTCTTAAAAACATTACAATTTGTTCAAAAAGAATGGCTTACAAAAGAAGGCGGTTTTTATTCGGCGCTTGACGCTGATAGCTTAAATACTGAAAATCACTATGAGGAAGGTGCATTTTATGTTTGGACAAAACCCAAATTGCAGGAACTACTTCAGGAAGATTTTGGTCTATTTTCGATAGTTTTTAATATAAATTCGTTCGGAATTTGGGAAAATGAAAATTATGTATTAATTCAAAACAAACCCTTAGAAATTATTGCCAAATCAGAAAATATTTCATTGAAAATTCTAGAACAAAAGAAAGTAAAATGGGAAACTATTTTATACGAACACAGAGAAATGAGATTTAAGCCTCGCCTAGATGATAAATGCATAACCTCATGGAACGCAATTATGCTGAAAGGATTTGTAGACGCCTATAAAGCACTCGGCACAAAACATTACTTAGAAATCGCAATAAAAAATGGTTTGTTTATATTAAACTCCCTCACTAGTCCAAACGGTAATTTATTCCATAGCTTTAAAAATGGAACTCCAGGCGTAGCCGAACAGAGCGTAGCTAAAGCGAATATTAATGGATTTCTTGAGGACTACGCCCATGTGATTCAGGCCTACATTTCATTATATGAAGTTACTTTAGATGAAAGTTGGGTGCAAAATGCGAAACAATTAACAGATTATGCATTTGATAATTTTTACGATGAAGAGACCCAGTTTTTCCTATTTAACTCTAAACAAGATGCTGCGTTAATAAGCAAACATTATGAAGTGGAAGATAATGTAATTCCTGCAGCAAACTCAGTTATGGCAGATGCATTGTTTAAATTAAGTTGTTATTTTGAAAACCGGTATTACGATAAAATTTGTAAGCAAATGTTGCAAAATATAATTCCCTCAATTGACTATCCATCCGCCTATTCAAATTGGCTTCGTGTAATGTTACATTATTCAAAAAAAAATAAAGAACTAATCATTTGCGGTGAAAATGCTTTAAATTATGTAGAAAAAATAAATCAAAATTATATTCCAAATTATATAATTGTCGGAAGTAAGGCTCCATCTAAACTTCCGCTTCTAGAAAATCGTTATTCAGAAAAAGAAACTTTATTTTATTTATGCACAAATAAAACGTGTCTAAAGCCTACTTCGGATTTTGATACTATCTGTAAAGAATTAGCTAACTAAATTGAGTTAAAGAAGAAAATTTTGGTTTTGAAAAACTTTTTTACAGTAATTTAATACTTAATTATCTTTATTTTTACAACTTTGAGATTATAAATAATAGTCGAAAATAACAAGAAAATAATATATATTATGACTAACATTCAAGAGTATTTAAATCAATTAATGAAATTGGTTTATGATTATTCCCCTAAACTTATTACAGCTTTAATTGTTCTCGTATTTGGAATTTACCTCATTCGATTCACAAACAGATTGATTAGAAAAATCATGTTTAAACGAGGTGTTGAACCAACCATTGCAAGTTTTTTAGGCGATTTTTTACATTGGTCAATGCGGTTCTTACTTTTTGTAACCTTTATATCCAAACTTGGAATAGAAACATCGTCATTTGTAGCTATATTGGGAGCTATAAGTTTGGCTGTTGGACTCTCCCTTCAGGGTTCTCTTTCAAATTTTGCGGGAGGCGTTTTGATTATTTTATTTAAACCTTTTAAAGTTGGAGATACAATAGAAGCGCAGGGTGTTTTTGGTACTGTTTCTAAAATTCAAATCTTTGTCACAAAAGTAGTAACAGCTAACAATCAAACCATTTTTATCCCAAATGGCATTCTATCTAATGGTGTCATCACAAATTTTTCTTTAGATCACACTAGAAGAGCAAACATAAATATTACCATTTCGTACGAAACTAATATAAAAAAAGCGAAAGAAATTATAATGGAGGTTCTAGAAAATAATACTAAAATACTAAAATCGCCCGCTGCAATTATCGCAGTAAATAATTTAACCGATTCTCATATTCATTTAACCCTGCAACCCTGGTCAAAAAGTGAAGACTTTAATAAAATGTGTTCTGATGTACTTGAAGAATGTAAAGATGCTTTCGATAAAGCCGGAATTGCAATTAACCCATAAAAGATCCTTGCGAGGAAAGTTTACTTATTTCAATGCTAAAAAATCCTTCAAATAAAAAGGTTCAAAATAGGCAACATCTTCAAATTCGTTTTTAATGTATTTTTGATAACTTAAATCACTCATTTCATTTGCAGAAGGAAAAACTATTTCTGAAACAAAATGAAAATTATCTTTCTTTAAAACCGTTTTACATTTTTCTTGACAATCACCAATAAAATAAGTAGGATATAAACTTTCAGAATAACTGTTCTCGTCTAAAATTTCCGCACAAACTTCTTTAATTTGGCTATGCGCTTGATTATAAACTGCACTGTAAACTTCCATTCTACGGGCGTCAATCATTGGAACTATTGATCCTTTTTCAATTATTAATTGTGATGCCAAAACTTGCAATGTATCCACCGCTATTAATGGAATTCCTAATGCATAACTTAGTCCTTTTGCGCTAGAAACTCCAATTCTTAAGCCTGTATATGATCCTGGCCCTTTACTTACTGCTACCGCTTTTAAATCATTAATTGACACTTCAGAGGATGTAAAAATTTCTTCAATAAAAACATGTAGTAACTCTGCATGAGAATAGCCTTGATTGGCAATTTCTTTACACAAAATTGTCTTCCCATTTTTGGCTAAAGAAACCGAACAATTTTTAGTAGCTGTCTCAATATTTAAAATATACATCTCTGTTACTTTTTCTCTTTAGAATCTTTTTCTTTAACTAAGGTTACTAAATCGCCCGAATTTAAATCCTTTGTTACGGTAGTATAGGGGCCTATTATCACTATATCTCCTTTTTTTAGTCCAGAAGAAATTTCTATATTGGTGTCATCCTGTATGCCTGTTTTAACAATTCGGATTTTGGCCTTATCCCCTACTTTTACAAAAACACACTCAAACTTAGTGTCGCTTTTTGAAGTTACTTTTATTTCCTCTTCTTCCTCTTTTTCTTCATAACTTTTGGAAGCAGTTGTATCAGATTTTACAACAACAGAACTAATAGGCACTCCTATTACCTTCTCTTTTCTTTTAGTAATAATATCAACTGTAGCTGTCATTCCTGGTCGAAATGGAGAAGATGTTTCTGGTTTACCTTCCAATAAATCTTGGTATGATTCTTTTATTATTCTTACTTTAACTTTAAAATTAGTTACCTGATCAGCAGTGGTGGCAGTACTAGCCGAATTGGAAATACTGGTTACAATTCCTCTAAACTCTTTTTTTAAATAGGCATCAACCTGAATTTTAGTGCTATCGCCAATACTTATTTTTACAATATCATTTTCGTTAACATCAACTTCAACCTCCATATTATTTAAATCGGCTACCCTTAAAATTTCGGTTCCTGTCATTTGCTGAGTCCCTAAAACGCGTTCCCCCAACTCAACACCCAATGACGAAATAGTCCCATCAGCAGGGGCGTAAATTGTTGTTCTTCCCAAATTATCCTTGGCCTCTTTTACGGTCGCATTGGCACTTTGAACATTATAGTAAGCTGATTCTTTACTTGCTTTAGCTCCTTCAAATGAAGCGATAGCTTTATCCCAATCAGATCTTGAAATTATACCTTTATCAAACAAAGTCTTATTTCTATCATAATTTGCTTTGGCTTCTTTGAAACTGGCGTCGGCTTGACTTAATCCAGCTCTGGTGCCAGACAAATTTGAAACGGTTCTATTGTAACCCGAGGTATATAAATCAGGATTAATTTTAACCAATAAATCTCCTTTCTTAACAACTTGTCCTTCCTTAATTGGTAGAGCAATTATCTCTCCCGAAACTTCTGATGATATTTTAACTTCACTCTCCGGTTGTATTTTTCCTGTAGCTGAAACAGTTTCAATAATTGTAATTTCATCAACTTTTGCAGTCTCAACTTCCTTTGATTCGTTATTTGAGCCAATTACACCATTTGATTTTAACAAAAGTGCTACAGCAATAAATGTTACGATTAGGCTAACAAGCACATAAATTTTCTTTTTTGACATAATTTATTTTTTTTGAATAATTGGAATTCCAAAATAAAGTTCAACAACTTTCACCTTGAAAATATAATCATATTTTGATCGAATTAAATCGGATTGCGCCGCAACAAAAACGGTTTGTGATTGGTTGAAATCGAAGGCATTCATCATTCCTACATTGAATCTTTCTTTCGCATAATTAAAGGCCTCTTGTCTAGCTTCTAGTGTTGCCATTGAAGATTCATATGTTTTTAAAGCCCCTTTTGCATCTGAAATTGCCTTATAAACATTGGCTTCTAAATCCAGATTAGCTTGGTTTAAAGCTATTTTACTTCGCTCATAATTTAATTTACTTCGCGCTACATTAGTTTTTACACCAAGTCCATTTAGAACGGGTATAGAAATTTGAAGTCCAAAATTATGTCCCTTATTATCACTAAATTGATCAAACAATGGAAGAGGTGAGGCTAATATTGGAACTCCGGAAGGGTCAATTCCAACAATCCGATTTGAGTAACTTGCTCTCGTACTAAAACTATAAAATCCAGTTAAACTGGGTTTATAGGCTCCCTTTGCTATTTTAATATCTCGTAAAGCAACATCTAAATTAGTCTTTGCTATTTTAATTTCAGATCTTACTTGCTTTGCTTTATCAACAATTGTTTCCGATTTCTCTGCCATTAAAGGACTAAGATTTGCTTCAACTGCTAAATCTGCAATATCAAAGTTTTCAAAATCTTGTAATTGGAGGGCTTGCGCTAAACTTAACTTAGATAATAATAGTGCGTTTTCAGCTATTATTACTTTTTGATTATCAGATGCAATAGTAGCCTTCATGTCAAACAAATCTCCTCTAGGAACTGAACCAGCATCAACAAGCTCTTGAGCACGAACTAATTGTTTTTGATCGTTTGCCAATTGAAGTTGTTGAACTTTCAAATTTTCTTTATTAAAAAGTATATCTAAAAATGCATTTGCCACAAATAGTGAAATATCATCTTGCATTTTAGTCAATTGATATTGAGCAGCTAATTGTGCTAATTTTGTTCTATGAAGTCGATTTATATTTTGTAATCCATTATAAATAGTAATGTTAGAACTCAGGCTTGCAGAAGTAAATTGAGTAGTTTGATTTTCCAAAAGACCTGTCGTTATATTTTGATTTAGTCCAATATTCCATGAATGTGTTCCTCCTAAATTTACACTTGGAAGAAAATTACCTATAGCAGCTAATTTGTCAAGACCGTTTGATTTAATATCTAATTCGGACTGCTTTATTGAAATATTGTTTTTCAAAGCGTGTGAAACACATTCTTCTATGGTCCATCTTTTTGGTTGTGCTGAGCATAAAACCCCATTACAAATAGTTAAATGTAAAACAAAAAGTAATTGAATAGTTTTCATTATTTATGGATATTACCACCTCTAATTATAAAAGGGCAAAGATATAACTTATCTCATTCAAGCCTATAGATCGACTTACTTTTTATGAGTTTTATTCAAAAATAAATATTCGAAAAAATCGTAAATCAAGTGTAAAAAAATATTTTAAAAAGATAATTATAGAAACCAATTGTAATGTTATCTTACAGCACAAATTACTTATTTGATAGTAAATAAATAAGTTAACAACCAATTATTCTGTTATTTTTGTAAAAAAAATTTATGTTAAAAACTAAAATAATTTCTACTCTACTATTTACTTCCTTGCTTTTTATAGGCTGTTCAACAACACAAAAAATTGAAGCGTTAAAGCCACCACCCTCCGATGACACCCCAATGGTATTTAACACCAAAGCGTCTTATGTAAATATGCCATTAGAAATTACGTTAGCAGAAATTGAGAATCAATTAAATAAAGCGCTTACAGGGGATATTTATTCCGATACTGATATTGAAAAAGATAAAACGGAACTAAAAATCACCAAAACAGGAGCAATTCAACTAAGGGAAATAAATGGCAAAATTGAAACAATATTTCCATTAAAAATTTGGGCGAAGTTCAAATATGGAATAGATTTCATGGGACTAAATGATACCAAAGAAGTTAATTTGAACGGAATATTAACTGTAACAAGCGATGTGAAATTATCCAATTGGAAACTTGAAACAAATTCAAATATTAATGATATCCAATGGACGGAGAGCCCTAGCATAAATATAGCTGGGAAAAACATTCCTATAACTTATATTATAAATCCGGCGATTTCCATTTTTAAGGCAAAAATATCAGCTAAAATTGATGAAGCTATACAAAAGACATGCGATTTCAAACCACAAGTTTTAAATGTCTTAGAAAAAATGAGTGCGCCATTTTTAATGAGCGAACAATATCAAACTTGGTTTAAATTAATCCCTCTTGAAGTTAATGTTACAGATGCCATTTTAAGTGATTCAAAAATAAAAATGAATTTGGGATTAAAGTGCAATATGCAAACGATAGTTGGGATGAAGCCAAAAAGCAGTTTCGATAAATTGGCTATTCAATTTAAAGCCGTTGACAAAATTAATGAGAAGTTTACTGCAAATGTGGCCGCAATTTCTACATATGAAAGTGCATCAAAAGTAATTTCTAATAATTTTAAAGGCAAAGCGTTTGGTTCAGGAAGCAAAACAATCGTCATTCAAAAAGTTGACCTTTGGCAAAAAGAAGGGAAAATAATAATAGCATTGGATATGACTGGTAGTATAAATGGAACTATTTATCTATCGGGAATTCCTAATTATAATGCTGTTACAAAAGAAATCTACTTTGATCAAATGGATTACGTTTTAAACACAAAAGGCCTAATAACAAAAACTGCTAGTTGGCTTTTACAAGGGGTTATTTTGAAGAAAATTGAAGAAAATTGCCGTTACTCTATTAAACAAAATTTAGAGGAAGGCAAAAAAAGTATGTTACCTTATTTGAACAACTACTCTCCAATGAAAGGTGTTTTTGTAAATGGTATGACAGGAGATTTTGAGTTTGAAAAAATTGATATATCCAACAAAGCTATTATTGCATTTATAACAACTACCGGTAAAATGAATGTGAAAATTGACGGTATGGAATAGTGTTATAGTTGCTTTGCTTGGGATGAAGACTTCTTATAATACATTTTGTAAATTGCAAAACCTATTATTCCAACAATAACGTAGGGCACCGCCATTAAAAATACGATCCCATCATTCACAGCCTCGACTCTTGTTTTATTCCCTTCACTTTCCAATGCGGCACGACACATAGCACATTGGGGGAAAACAAAAGTTGAATAAAAAAAGCACAATAAAAAGCAGGTTGCTTTTTTTAGACTAGCACTTTTATTTAATAAAAAAATCACTTTAGTTTGCATAATATGGCGATATCATAATGTATACTAAAACGCCCGTAATAGCAACATATAACCATAATGGAAAAGTAATTTTTGCAATTTTTTTATGTTTATCAAATCGTTTTGCTAACGCTCTAACATAAGTAATTAATACCAAAGGAATAATAATTATTGACAACAAAATGTGGCTTATTAGTATAAAGAGATATAAATATCTCGTTAAACCAATATTTCCATTTTCAGTACTATCTAGTGTACCGTTTCCGTCAATATCACCATAAACCGTTGAATCAGCAGTCATATGATAGGCAACATACATCACAAGAAAGGCAACAGAGCACGCAATTGCCCCGGTCATAAATCTTTGATGGATAAGTTGATTTTTACTTTTAATTGCCATAACACCCATAACTAAAAATAAAGCAGTAATACCATTAATAGTTGCATATATTGGTGGAAGGAAAGAAAGTGGTTCTACGTCAATTCCGAAATCCTTTAGCTTAACCATAAACAACCCTGCAACAGCTAATGGGATAATAATCGATACAACAATAATTGAAAAATTAAAACGTTCCTCTAATGTTTTTTTATCTGACTTACTCATTTAATAGTTTTTTAATATCCTCCGTAATTTGTTTTACTCCTTTTTTATCTAAACCGTCATAATATAATATTGGGTTACCAAAATTATCTTTTCTACAACGTATATATCCATTTTTATCAATTAATGCAAAGAATCCAGAATGTTCAAATCCACCAGAAATATTTTTATTTTCTCCTGCATACAAATTAAACCCTTTGTTAGCAATGTTGAAAATATAATCTTTATCTCCTGTTAACAAATGCCAATTAGACGATTTAACACCAATTTTAATAGCATGCTTTTTCAAAACAACAGGCGTATCAGTTTCAGGATTAATGGAAATAGAAGCAATTCCGAAATTTGGATTACCAAAGAATGAATTTTGAATATCAACCATATTTTTATTCATTATTGGACAAATAGAAGGACATGTAGAAAAGAAAAATTCAATAATATATACTTTTCCAATATAACTAGTATTACTAATTTTTTTTTGATTTTGATCAACTAGATCAAACTTAGGCACAGGAGCAATTTTAACTAAACCTGTCTCCCCACTTTTATGGTTGGAAACAGCATCCAAACGATCACCTTGAACAATGGTGTTACTTTTAATTCTCTCCACTATTCTAGGAATAGCATAGATCCCAAATATAAGTATGACAAACGAAATTCCGATATATGAAAACTTTTTCATAAACAATCTTAGATTTTTCTTGTAGCATTATTGTTACGTTTTAATGCTGCGCGGTATTCGTAAATAATTATCTTCATATCATCCATCATCTTATTATATAAATCGGAAACCAAAACAGTATCATAACCTTCTTTATATTCGGGCTCCCCTTTTTTGTCTGCTCCTTTTCTACCTCTTAAGTTTCTTTTTTTATCAATGATAAAAACATTGGGTGTAGATAATGTGCTATCTAGTTTGCCAACTAATTGGAGTTTATTATAAAAGTCATTTATTTGGATTGGGGTTGCAAAAACAAAATTCCACCCTTTGTTTGTGCCCAGTTTAGTTAGGTCATTATTGAGTAACTTTTGAACCTCACTTTGTGTTCCCTCTGGAAGAATCATTACAACTTGAAAGTCTTTAAAATCTTTATACTTATCATAAATAGTTTCATAAAGATTAAATACACTTCCTCTATGCATTGCCACATCAGTTCCAATAAAACCCAAGATTGTAATTTTATTTGTTAATGTAACCGGAGTGCCATCTATGGACTTCCAATTCGAAACATCTGGGATATTTTTGGTTAATGTTGGTAGTGAAATAAAACTGTTAACTCCAGATGCAAAGAATAAATATGCCACGATTGGCAAAATAAACAAAACAAAAAGGACGCTATTTTTTTTCATCTAAAGAGTAAAAATTAATACACAAAAATAAAAAAATCCCGATGGCTATCGGGATTTTTTCAAGTTAATAATTAAAAATTCCATTTGATTGTGGATTTCTTAAATACCTCAAAAACATAATCGGCTTCTATTAAAAGTATAAATAGTAAATATAATGCTAAGAAAATTACTGTAGCAACTACAGCCCATCGCAAGCTCCCCTTTTCACCTTCCATATGCATAAAAGCCCAAACAATATAGTAAGCCTTATAAAGTGTTAATATGATGAAGACCCAATTAAGTAGGTTCATACTTAAAAAGTTATTCATGTATAAAAAATCTGGTCTTATAATTCCCAAGTACACTTCAACTGTAGTAACTACGGATAAAAGGGCAAAAACCAACCAGATTCGTTTCGTATTAGATACGTGCTCGTGTGAATGATTGTTAGACATAATATAAATTATTAAATATAAATTAAACTAAATAGAAGAAAGTAAATACAAATACCCAAACCAAATCTACAAAGTGCCAATAAAGCCCTACTTTTTCAACCATTTCATAGGTTTTTCTTTTTTCATAGGTTCCTAAAACAACATTTAGAAAAATAATGAAATTTATAACAACTCCTGAAAATACGTGAAAACCGTGAAATCCTGTTATAAAGAAGAAGAAATCTGCAAATAGTTTACTTCCGTATTCGTTATGCTTCAAATTTGCGCCTTCAACAACAGTAGCAGCATTCTCTACCATGATTTCAGATTCAACTCTTGTTAGAATTTCTCTGTGTTTGTTGTGATTTAATTTTGGCTGTAATTTTTTGTTTGCCTTATCTTCAGGGGTGTCTCTATATATTTTTTCTGTTCGGATTAATAAATTGTGATGCGCTTTAAAACCCGCCTGCACTTCTGCAACGGTGTAAGTAGGAATTGACTCTTCGTCTTCCATAAACCATTTCGCTTTATCTCTCGTTAAAGATTCTCTTTGTCCTGGCAAATGAATTGCAAAATCTTCCAACTTTACTCTTTCTCCTTTTTCGTCAACAAATTGAATAATACTTCCTCCTTTAGTTTCAACTGCGCCATATTCCCCTTTTATAAAGTTTTTCCATTCCCAAGCTTGTGAACCCACAAATATTAATCCTCCGATTATGGTTAATAACATGTAAAAGGCAACTTTACCTTTTTGCATATGATGTCCAGCATCTACAGCTAATACCATAGTTACTGACGAAAAAATTAAGATAAAAGTCATTAAAGCCACATAATACATTGGCGCTTCAACACCATGCATAAATGGGAAGTGTGTAAATACTTCGTCGGCAATAGGCCAATTGTCTATAAATTTGAATCTTGAAAATCCATATGCAGCAAGAAAACCAGTAAATGTTAATGCATCGGAAACAATAAAAAACCACATCATTAGTTTGCCATAACTAGATCCCATTGGTTCATTACCTCCACCCCATGTGTTTTGATTATTTTTTTCAGTTGATACTGTAGCTCCCATAAATTATACGTTAAAAAGTTCCCAAATTTAATTTTTTTTTCTTACTTAAAGAAATATAAAAATAAAAACAAAACTATCCACAAGAAATCGAGAAAGTGCCAATACATTGCACCTAACTCAATTCCAAGTGTTTGACTTGAATTGTATTTTTGTTTAAAATGATTATAAATTATGATTAAAAGTGAAATTAAGCCGCCTCCAATATGAAAAAGGTGAAATGTAGCTATTACATAAAGAAAAGTGGTTGCAATATTACTCTCTGCACCGGCGAAAAAATAACCGCTCTCCATTAATTGTTTGAACCCGTTAAACTGAAAATAAACAAAGGAAATTCCGAGAAATAAAGTTGCCAATAAAAAATAAGTTGTGGCAGATCTATTGCCCTTTTGAATTGATTTTTTAGCCAAAAAGAAGGAGGCACTACACAAAATTATAACGAGTGAACTAAGGTAGAACGAGGAAGGCAATTTAAAATCAATTAACCAATCTTCTCTCGACTTACTCACCACAAAAGCACTCACAATTCCCGCAAACATCATGGTCATGCTTCCCATGGCAAACAACAACAATAGCTTGGCTGATCTTGCGTTTCTTTCTTTATGTTCTTGTATAGTCATTGTCATAAATAATTATCTTAAAAATTTATCCATAATATAAACTAATTGCAGCAAAGATATGTAAGAGACACTAACTAACATCAATGCCCTTGCAGCCTTTGAGGTTCTTTGTTGGTAGAGCTTTATTGCATAGATTATCATCCAAATTCCAAGTAAAAAAACTATACCTGTAGCAGTAGGTGTTAAATACAACCTCCCCGTGTAGCCCAAACTAGGCAACAAGGAAGCAACCAACAGCCAAATGGAATACAAAATTGTTTGTAATGCTGTTGATGTATCTTTTTTACCATTGGGCAGCATATAAAATCCTGCTTTGAGATAATCATCATATAAAAACCAACCGATCGACCAAAAATGTGGGAACTGCCAAAAAAATTGAATCAAAAATAATGTTCCTGCTTCAATACCAAAATCATTTGTAGCTGCAACCCAACCAAGCATAAACGGTATCGCTCCTGGAAAAGCTCCAACAAAAACGGATAAGGGCGAATATTGTTTTAAAGGAGTATAAACACTAGTGTAAAGAAAAATAGAAATCGCACCAAACATTGCCGATTTTGGATTTATAAAATAAAGTAAAATCAAACCTGCAATAGTTAATAAACTGGCCACAAATAGGGCATGATTAGTTGACATCCTTCCCGATGCTACAGGACGATTTTTAGTTCTGTCCATCAAGGCATCTAAATCTTTTTCAATAACCTGATTAAAAGCGTTGGAAGCGCCAACCATACAATAACCACCAACAACAAGCATTAGCAATGTGCTTATTCTTAATTCGTTAAAATCAACAACTCCTAGCAAATAACCAGCAATTGAAGAAAAGACGACACTTACAGCCAATCCCGCTTTAGTGATGGCTGCAAAATCAATCGCAATTTGTTTGAAAGAAAATGATGGAGCAGTTATATTCATTAAATTTTAAAACTGCCGCAAAGGTACTTTATAGAAAGTGAAATGGCAAAAAACAAATCAAAAAAAATACCTAAAGTATATACTTATTTATGCTTTCTGGGGTTAATGGTTTTGGAATATAGTCAATAACATACGTATTTTTTTTGGCCTTAATAATATCATCTGGATTATTTGAGGAACTTAATATAAATAATTCTATTTTAAACTTAAGAGTAGTAAATATCGAATCTAATTCTTCTAAAAAACCCCAACCATCTAGTATAGGCATGTTTAGATCTAACAAAATAGTCAAACAATCGTCACTACTCAATTGATTATTCAATGTTGTTAATTCCTCAATTGCTTTTCTGCCATTATACAATGTAGTAATAGGGGCAACTATTCCTGCCTTTAACAACAACTTTTTGTGAAGATAATCGATAACCATATCATCATCAACTAATAGAATTGAAGTTATTTTTTTTGACATATTAAACATATTTAGATATTGTAAAGTGAAATGTACTTCCTTCATTTAATGTTGATTCAACCCAGATGTTTCCATTATGAATGCTCACGATCTTTTTACAATGGGCTAAACCAATTCCATTTCCAGGATAATCTTGTGAATTATGAAGGCGTTTGAAAATTAAAAATATTTCCTCAAAATTTCTGGAATCAATTCCAACACCATTGTCTCTAATTTTAAATAACCAATCCATTTCTCTTTCTTCACTAGAAATAGAGATCATTGGAGTAATTCCGGGAGCTGTAAACTTAATAGCATTGCTGATAAGATTTTGAAAAAGCGATCTAATAAAACTTGGAAAACAAATAATAGAAGGCAATAAATCCCATGTTATTTGGGATTCATGTCTTTGAATTATATCTGATAAATCTTCATTTACTTCATGCAACAAATTATTTAAATCTACTTGTAAGGGTAATTCTTTTTTATCTATTCTGCTGTATTCCATTAATGCTGAAATCAGCATTTTCATTCGCTCTACAGACTTGGCAATAAAATTTATATACAATTTTCCTTCATCATCTAAAATAGGAAAATATTCGTCTTTAAATAATTTAGAATATCCAATAATAGACGATAATGGTTCTTGTAAATCATGAGAGGCAACATAGGCAAATCGTTCTAATTCTTTGTTCTTTTCTAATAGAATTGAATTCTGTTCATCGAGCTTGTTTTGTACATTTTTTAACTCGGTTACGTCAATACCATAGCCTATCATGTATTGAAAAAAACCATCAATAAAAAATGGAAAAAATCTTCTATACATGTAATTTATATTTCCCTCTTTCTCAATTTTATCAATCCAATTTACTTGCTGTTTTGTTTCAATAGCCATGGTAAAGTAGTCACGTCTAACTTGAGCTAAAGTGGTATCTATACCTTTTAAAGCACAATAATCAAAGTCATTTTTACCAATTAACCAATCTCTCAAGGCGGCTTCCCTAACACCATTCGCATTTATAAATAAATAATTATGGTCTTTATCAAAAAGAGCAATGTCGGCTGGAATATTATCTAAAACTAAATCATTAAAAACTGTTTTGTTTTTTAAATCATCCTCTTTATTCTTTATGGCCGTAATGTTTTTTATTATGCCTTTAAGCACCAAATCAGCACCAAAAATCTCTATCTTTGAATTTATCTCAAACCACACAAATTGTTGATTTACAATCAGTCTTCCAATAAAATTAAAATCCGAAATATTTGTTTCAACAACAGTCAATCTACTTATTAAAGTTTTAAAATCTTCTGGATGAAAACGTACGGTTTTGAGCCAATTTGGATTATTTAAATCGATATTAACTTGAAATATTTCTTCAAAAGAGTCGCTTAAATGGGAAAAATAGCTGGTTTTATCACTTTTAAAAATAAATTCTAAATTAGAAACTAAATTGTTTTTATGAAAAAGTTCTAATTCACTATCTCGTTTAGAAATTTCCATTTTATCTTTTAAAGAATCACTAATATCAATATATATTAATAAGTAATACTTTAATTGGTCAATTACCTTATGGGAAATTTCAAGTGAAAAAGTACACTCATTCTTATCTATTTGGATTTTTTGCAAAAAGTGTTCTTCTCTTTTTACATCAACGCGTGACTTTAAATCTTCCCATTGACTTTGTGAATTGCAGTGGTCGAAGAGTTCCCAAAACAAACTATTACCCCCTAACTTTCCAGCAAAATGAGATTTAGAATTTCTATTTGAATAAATCAAATTACCATATTCATTAAAAACCATCACCCCCTCCTTTAGATTATTTAAAAATGCATCATAAATATTTACTTTCTTTTTTAAATAATTTAATTTAACTTCTGACATTCCCAACTTTTGTTGAGCCACCGCATATTTTGTAACATAAATTAGCCTAAAGTCTTCATTTAGACCGCAAGGTTCATAGTTAAAATTTATATTATAATTAATTCCTGAAAGGGACACATTTTTTAATTCAAATGATGTTTTTAATTGAAAGTCATCTACACTAAGCTCTGGAAAAAGGGAGAATAAATCTAGAGTGTCTAGATCATAAGATGAAATTTTAAGGAAATCTGCACCTAGCGGATTAAAATGAATTACGTTGAAGCACTTATCTATTACAATAACTGGTAACGGAATAGTACTTACTAATTCAAAGACGTCCAACATAGTCGAATTGTTTATTAATTTCATTTCAGAATCATCAAGTTTTAATTTTTTAAATATAAAACATATTATTAAATAAAATTATCGAAATA
>CAMDSN010000009.1 GCA_945907225.1 Flavobacterium psychrophilum
CGAATGGAATGGTGCTCAAATTTTTTATTTTGGCTTTATTCCACTTCAATTCGAATTTAGAACAAAATAAATGGCAATAGAAAGCATAACAAATTTTTAATTTATAAAAAAAAAACTATATTTGTGCCGTTATTTACCATTCAAATTAAATAATGAGGGAAGCATTGCTTCCCTCTTTTTATAAAAATATGGCATTTAGAGATAAAGTTTTACAATTATTAGAAGAAGTATTAAAAGATAAACCTTCGTTGTTTCTTGTAGGTATTTCAATTAATGAATCGTTTAAAGTTATAATAACTTTGGACGGAGATGATGGTGTCAATCTACAAGATTGTATAGATGTTAGTAGAGCTATAGATAACAATTTAGACAGAGAAGAACAAGACTATGCATTAGAAGTTGCCTCGGCCGGAGTCTCATCTCCACTTGTAATGGAAAGACAATATTATAAGAATATTGGCCGAACTTTAAAAGTAAAAACAAATACTGAAACTCTTGAAGCGGTTTTAGAAAAGGTCTCAGATAAAACTATTTTACTTTCTTGGACATCGAGAGAGCCAAAAAAAATTGGGAAAGGGAAAGAAACAATTGAACACAAACGTGAAATTCCTTACACAGAAATAAAAGAAGCAGTTGTTACAATAATATTTAATTAAATTAAGCATGGAGAATATTGCATTAATCGACTCATTTTCAGAGTTTAAAGACGACAAACTAATTGATCGAGTAACGCTTATGGCGATTTTAGAAGATGTGTTTAGAAACGCACTTAAAAAGAAATATGGTTCTGATGATAATTTTGACATTATTATCAATCCCGACAAAGGCGATATGGAGATTTGGAGAAATCGAATAGTTGTTGCCGATGGTGAGGTTGAAGATGAAAATCAAGAAATAGAATTGTCTGAAGCACAAAAAATTGAACCCGACTTTGAAGTTGGGGAAGATGTTTCAGAAGAGGTAAAACTAATTGACCTTGGTAGAAGGGCCATTTTAGCTTTGCGTCAAAACTTAATTTCTAAAATCCATGAGCATGATAATAACAACCTTTACAAACAATTTAAAGATTTAATAGGGGAAATATATACTGCAGAAGTACATCATGTTCGCCCCAGAGTTGTAATCCTAATTGATGACGAAGGAAATGAAATTGTTTTGCCAAAAGAAAAACAAATTCCTTCAGACTTTTTTCGAAAAGGAGATAATGTAAGAGGGATTATAGAAAGTGTTGAATTAAAAGGAAATAAACCTCAAATTGTAATGTCTAGAACTGCTGATAAGTTCTTAGAAAAATTATTTGAACAAGAAATCCCAGAGGTTTTTGATGGTTTAATAATGGTTAAAAATGTGGTTAGAATACCAGGGGAAAAAGCAAAAGTAGCAGTTGATTCCTATGATGATAGGATTGATCCTGTTGGTGCTTGTGTTGGTATGAAAGGATCAAGAATTCACGGAATCGTTCGTGAACTAGGAAACGAGAATATTGATGTAATTAATTACACGTCTAATTTACAATTATACATTACCAGAGCATTGAGCCCGGCAAAAGTTTCTTCAATTAAAATTGATGAAGAAAAAAAGAAAGCAGAGGTTTTCTTAAAATTAGAAGAGGTTTCTAAAGCTATTGGTCGTGGTGGAAATAACATTAAATTAGCGGGTCTTTTAACGGGCTATGAACTAGACGTAATAAGAGAAGGTGCTGCAATTGAAGAAGATGATGTTGAATTAACTGAATTCTCAGACGAAATTGACGGTTGGGTAATTGATGAATTTGCGAAAATTGGATTGGATACTGCTCGTAGCATATTGAATCAAGATGTTGCAGATTTAGTTAGAAGAACGGATTTAGAAGAGGAAACAATTTTAGAAGTAATACGAATATTAAAGGAAGAGTTTCAAGATTAAACTTTAAATAGAAACAAGTTAACATTAATTAGATTTTATGTCTGAGGGAAATATTAGAATCAATAAAGTTTTAAGGGAATTAAACATTTCTTTGGAAAGAGCTGTAGATTATCTTAAAGAGAAGGGCGTTGCTATTGAGGCAAGTCCGAACACAAAAATTTCTGATGATGTATATGGAATACTTTGCGGACAGTTTGCTGGAGATAAAGGGAATAAAGAGGCTTCAAAAGGGATAAGTGAAGAAATTAGAAAAGAGAAAGAAGCACTCAGAATTGAAAGAGAAAAAGAGGTTGAAGAGAAGCGTAAACTGGATGACGAACGTCAACTGCAACAAGAATTAATCAAAGCAAAGGCAGTTGTGTTAGGGCCAAAGCAGGTTGGAAAGATTAATTTAATGACTAAAGCTCAGCCAAAATCAGATAATCCAGTCAAAATTATTACTAAACCTAAAGATGAAGATGTAGCAAAGGTTGAAGAAGTTAAAGAGGATGTGGTATTGGCTAATACAGAAGAGACTTTATTAGATGAAACACATACAACTCAATATCAAAATCTCACAGGGCCTATTTTAACAGGTCAAAAAATAGATTTGGCGCAGTTTAATAAGCCAAAAAAGAAAAAAGAAGATATTAAAAAAGATACGGCAAAACCTGCTACGCCAATTGCTGGTCAGACGTCTTCGCCAGGGGGATCCATAAATGCCAATAAAAATAAAAGAAAGAGAATTCCGGGAAAACCAGGAGAAGGTAGCAAACCTGTCATTGGCGGAGGTGGCGGTGGCAATGCTTTTGGTCCAAACAAAACGGGGGCGAGTAGACCCGCAGGAGGATTTCAAAAAGGGAATAGGCCAGCAATTGTTCAAAAAGTTGAGCCAACGGAAGAAGAGGTTAAAAATCAAATTAAAGAAACTTTAGAACGGCTACAAGGAAAAGGTAGTAAATCTAAAGCTGCAAAATATAGAAGAGATAAACGTGATACACACCGCCAGCGTAGTGAAGACGAAATGCAAGCGCTTGAAGAAGGCAGTAAAACTATAAAGGTTACAGAGTTTGTTACCGTTGGAGAAATTGCTACAATGATGGATGTGCCTATTACCAAAGTAATCGGAACGTGTATGTCTCTAGGGATAATGGTTACAATGAATCAACGATTAGATGCTGAAACCTTATCAATTGTTGCTGATGAGTTTGGTTTTGATGTAGAATTTATCACTACTGATATTGAAGACGCTATTACTGTAGTTGAAGACAAACAAGAAGATTTACTTTCACGAGCTCCTATAGTTACTGTTATGGGTCATGTGGATCATGGAAAAACTTCCTTGTTAGATTATATACGTAATGAAAATGTTATAGCCGGTGAGTCAGGTGGAATTACACAACACATTGGTGCTTATGCCGTTACACTTGAAGGCGGGCAAAAAATTACCTTTCTCGATACCCCTGGTCACGAAGCATTTACAGCCATGCGAGCACGTGGTGCTCAAGTTACCGATATTGCAATTATTGTAGTGGCGGCTGATGATGATATTATGCCTCAAACGAAAGAAGCTATTAGTCATGCTCAAGCAGCAAACGTTCCCATGATTTTTGCTATCAACAAGATTGATAAGCAGGGCGCAAATCCAGAAAAGATTAAAGAGAAATTAGCCGCAATGAATTTATTAGTTGAAGATTGGGGAGGAAAATACCAATCACATGACATATCCGCTAAAAAAGGAACGGGTGTAAAAGATTTATTGGAGAAAGTGCTTTTGGAAGCAGAAGTATTAGATCTAAAAGCGAATCCAAATAAACCTGCCGTTGGAACTGTTGTTGAAGCTCAGTTAGATAAAGGAAGAGGTTACGTATCAACTATATTAGTTCAATCTGGCACACTGAAAGTTGGAGATTATGTTTTGGCTGGAAAAAATCACGGAAAAGTAAAAGCGATGCATGATGAAAGAGGCTACAGTGTTCAATCCGCAGGCCCTTCTACTCCAATTTCTATACTTGGTTTGGATGGTGCTTCTACAGCTGGTGATAAGTTTAATGTTTTTGAAGATGAAAGAGAAGCAAAACAAATCGCAACAAAGCGTTTGCAATTAATGCGCGAACAGTCAGTAAGAACGCAACGTCATATTACCTTAGCAGAGATTGGTCGACGAATTGCGTTGGGTCAGTTTAAAGAGTTAAATATTATACTTAAAGGAGATGTTGATGGATCTGTTGAGGCACTTTCTAGCGAGTTTTCAAAATTATCTACAGATGAAATTCAAATAAACATTATACACAAGGGGGTTGGAGCAATTACTGAAACCGATGTAATGCTAGCTTCAGCTTCAGATGCTATTATTATTGCATTTAATGTTCGTCCTGCTGGTAACGCCCGTCAGTTGGCACAAAAAGAAGAAATCGACATTAGAAGTTATTCTATTATTTATGATGCTATTAATGATTTAAAAGATGCTATGGAAGGAATGCTTTCACCAGAAATGAAAGAAGAAATTACCGGAACCGCAGAAATTAGAGAAATTTTCAAAGTGTCTAAAGTGGGTACTATTGCAGGCTGTATGGTTACAGAAGGGAAAATATTTAGAAATTCAAAAATTAGAATTATTCGTGAAGGAGTAGTCGTTTTTACAGGTGAATTAGCAACTCTTAAGCGTTTCAAAGATGATGTTAAAGATGTTTCAAAAGGCTACGATTGCGGAATGCAAATAAAGAATTATAATGATATTGAACAACTCGATTTAATTGAAGCCTTCCAAGAAGTTGAAGTAAAACGAAAAGTGAAATAAAATCAATTTAAATGGCTTGCAAATGCAAGCCATTTATTTTTTACCAGGGCTAATTTTTTTATCCGTTTCAATTATAAATGAATACGGATATTTCTTTTTCAAGTCCTTTAGTTTTTTTTCTGCATCCTCACGAGTTTCATATTTTCCAACCCATACTTTATAGGAAGGAGTTGTAAATATTATTGTTGCGTATTCATTGTTATTAGTCCTCTTAAATTCTTCAACTTTACTTTTAGCCGTTTTTATATCTCCATAATAAATTTGTATTTTATATTCAGCATTGGGGATAAATTTTTTATTTGATATATTTCTGTCGGCTAACAATTTTTCAAATCTTGGGTCTTGTAAAAGCACAACTTTTGACTCCTGAGAATAAGCTTTAGAAAAAAAAATTATAATTGTAAAACAAGTAAAAAAGAACTTGATTTGATTTGATAGCTTCATAAATATTTGATTTTTATGCAAATGTATAATTTATAATAATATTCAACCGTAAAACATTATTTAGAATCAATATAAATTAATATTTAAGGTATAATTAAGGTTTTGAGAATAGTTCTTAAGTCGTATTTTTGTGCGAGTTTTTAAGTCTGTCACGAATTTTTACAAATACATTTTTCAAGTTACAGACTATAACATAAGCCGATAATTACTATTTTATATGAAAAAAGTGGGTAACCATAATTCGATTTCAAGGAGAATACATCTGAGTTTAGCTATAATGCTTTTGTTTTCCTTCTCTTCATTTTCACAAGCCACTCCTCCGCCAGCTCCTGCAGCATCTACGATGCCAGCTGCCAATACAGGGGCAGATCCGGTAGCGGGGAAAGCATTATTTAACACCAATTGCGCTGCTTGTCACAACTTAGACAGAAAAATGACTGGACCCGCATTGAGAGGTGTAACGGCAAGGCATGCTAAAGAATGGTTTTATCCTTGGATTGCCAATAGTTCAGCTATGATTAAAGCAGGAGATGCAGATGCTGTTAAAATATTCAATGAATACAACAAGTCGGTTATGACTGCTTTCCCGCAGTTATCAAAACAAGATATAGACAACATTTTAGCCTACACAGATGAGCCAAAACCAGAGCCTGTTAAGGCAACTGCTGTTACTGCAGTCCCAGGAAGTGGTGGTGAAAATTCAGGTATTTCAAATGACATTATTTTAGGAGCATTGTCATTAGTTTTACTAATGTTGGTTGTTATGTTGTTTTTTGTAAATAATGTTTTAACCAAAATAGCGAAAGCAAATGGTATTGAAGTTTTAGAAAAAGAAAAACGAACCCCGATTTGGAAAGTATTTATTAAAAATCAATTTTTGGTTTTAGTTACTTCAGTTTTTCTATTGTTGGCTAGCGGATACTATGTTTATGGTTATTTAATGCAAATAGGAATTGATCAAAATTATGAGCCTATACAACCGATACATTATTCCCATAGAATTCATGCAGGCAGTAATGGGATAGATTGTAAATACTGCCACTCAGCAGCTCGAGTAAGTAAAAATGCAGGAATTCCTTCGTTGAATATTTGCATGAATTGCCACAAGAATATTGCTGAAGTATCAGACACTACAGCAACTCCTGAATATTCCAAAGCTTTCTATGATGGAGAAATAAAAAAATTATATGATGCTGTTGGATGGGATGGATCAAAATATACCGGAAAAACAAGCCCTGTTAAATGGGTTAGAATTCATAACCTGCCAGATTTCGCCTATTTTAATCATGCACAGCACGTAACTGTTGCTGGGATTGAATGTCAGAAATGCCACGGACCAGTTGAAACTTATGAGATTCAGAAACAATTTGCTCCGCTAACCATGGGTTGGTGTATTAATTGTCATCGTGAGACGGATGTTAAAATGGAAGGTAATGCCTATTACACTAAAATCCACGACGAACTTTCCAAAAGATATGGTGTAGACAAATTGACTGCTGCCCAAATGGGTGGTTTAGAGTGTGGAAAGTGTCACTATTAATAAAATAATTAAGAAGCTAATATTTATATACGATGTCATCGAACAAAAAATACTGGAAAAGTGTTGAGGAGCTAAACGAAAATAGTTCTATTGTTGAGACGCTTAGAAATAATGAATTTGCAGAAGAGATTCCAACCAACGAATTTTTATCTGATAAAGATTCATTGTCATCATCTTCAACAACTCGCCGTGATTTCTTGAAATATGTTGGATTTACAACAGCTGCCGCCACATTAGCGGCTTGCGAAGGACCAGTTCATAAATCAATTCCCTATGTTTTACAACCCGAACAAATTATTCCAGGGGTTGCTGATTATTATGCAACATCTATGTTTGATGGGTTTGATTTTGCTAATCTATTGGTAAAGACTAGAGAAGGGCGTCCTATAAAAATTGAGAATAATTCCATTGTAGGAGCAAAATTTGCTGCAAATGCTAGAGTTCATGCTTCTGTTTTATCTTTATACGACAGTATGCGTTTAAAGAGAACCAAAATTTCTCAGAAAGACGCAACTTGGCAAGAAGCGGATTTAAAAATAAAAGCGGGTTTAGCTGAAGCAAAAGCTAAAAAAGGTCAAGTTGTTTTACTTACCAATACACTAGCCAGTCCATCAACAGAAAAATTAATTGCTGAATTTATTTCTCAAAATCCTACCGCAAAACATATAGTTTATGATTCAGTTTCTGAATCAGCTGCACTTGATGCTTTTGAAATGATATATGGGGAAAGAGCATTAGTTGATTATGATTTTTCTAAAGCAAATACAATAGTTTCTCTTGGGGCTGATTTTCTTGGAGATTGGCAAGGGGGGAATTTTGCATCGGGTTATGCTAAAGGAAGAATACCACAATTAGGTAAAATGTCTAAGCACTTTCAATTTGAATCGAATATGACAATAACGGGGGCTGCTGCTGACAAGAGAGTTCCTATGAACACATCTAATCAGAAATTGGCATTAGTTAAAATATACAATATAATTACCGGTTCTTCAATATCGATTGGGAAAACAGACAATGAAGATATAATTAATAAAGCTGCGCAACAATTAAAAGCAGCTGGATCAAAAGGATTATTGGTCTCAGGTATTCAAGATAAAAACGCACAATTGTTGGTTTTAGCAATAAATCAAGCGCTTAAGAGCGAAGCATTCTCTACAATTGGCACACGTCAAATCAGAAAAGGTTCAAATGAAAAAGTAGCCGCGCTAATTAAAGATATGAATGCAGGTGCAGTTCATACGTTAATTATGAGCGGAGTGAATCCAATATATACTTTGGCAGATAGTTCTAAATTTGTTAACGGTCTAAAAAAAGTAAAGCTTTCGGTAGCTTTTTCTCTTCGCGAAGATGAAACAGCTTCGATAACTTCAGTTGCAATTCCTGCGCCTCACTATTTAGAGTCATGGAATGATTTGATGTTAACAAAAGGCACTTATTCCCTTACTCAGCCTACTATTCGTCCATTATTTAGTTCCAAACAATTTCAAGAGGCTTTATTGTCATGGAATGGGAATAAAACGGAATATTATGATTACATAAAAGCCAATTCTGCTTCTTATTCTAATGGAGTTTCATGGAACCAAACGCTTCATGATGGTTTAGTTTCAGCAGATACAGAAAGTTTATCAGGCATTTCAACAGATTATAATGCTGCAGCAAAAGCGTTATCTCAATCCAAACCTGTAACCGGTTTTCAATTAGAGTTATATACTACAATTGGACTTGGTGATGGGCAACAATCTAATAATCCATGGCTACAAGAGTTTCCAGATCCAATTACAAGAGTTTCGTGGGATAACTATGTAACAGTTTCTCCTGCTGATGCAAGAGATTTAAAATTAGAGAATAGTGTTGTTGCAAATGGAGGGGTTAATGGAAGTTATGCAACAATAATTGTTAATGGTCTTAAATTGGAGAAAGTACCAGTTATAATTCAGCCAGGACAAGCAAAAAAGACATTAGGGTTAGCTTTGGGATATGGTAAAAAAGTAGGTCTAAAGGAAGAAATGCAGGTAGGTATTAATGCCTATGCTTTTTATGCTGGAGCCAATAATATTCAAGATGCTACAATTTCAGCTGAAAATGGAGAGCATGAGTTTGCATGTGTTCAGTCTCAAAAAACATTAATGGGACGTGGGGACATTATAAAAGAAACTTCATTACAAATTTTTAATACTAAAGAGGCCAAAGAATGGAATTCTGTTGCGATGGTATCTTTAGATCATAAAGAGGTAGAAGCCACAAAAGTTGATTTATGGGATTCATTTGATCGTTCAGTTGGTCACCACTTTAATTTATCAATTGATTTAAATGCATGTACCGGTTGTGGTGCTTGTGTTATAGCTTGTCACGCTGAAAATAATGTGCCAGTTGTTGGAAAAACTGAGATTAGAAGAAGTCGTGATATGCATTGGTTACGAATAGATAGATATTATTCTTCTGAAGATACTTTTGCAGAAGATAATGAGAAAAAAGAACAATTTGATGGTTTATTTGGTGATAAAGGGTCATTAGGCGGATTTGGAGAAATGGAAAATCCTGCAGATAACCCACAAGTATCTTTCCAACCGGTTATGTGCCAGCATTGTAATCATGCTCCTTGTGAAACGGTTTGTCCAGTAGCAGCAACTTCCCATGGAAGACAAGGACAAAATCAGATGGCTTATAATCGCTGTGTTGGTACTCGTTATTGCGCAAATAACTGTCCGTATAAAGTTCGTCGTTTTAACTGGTTTTTATATAACGGTAATGATGAGTTTGATTTCCATATGAATGATGATTTAGGAAGAATGGTTATTAATCCTGACGTAAATGTTCGTTCGCGTGGTGTAATGGAAAAATGTTCAATGTGTATTCAAAAGACACAATTAACCATATTAACGGCTAAGAAAGAAGGTAGAGAAGTGGGTGTAGATGAGTTTGAAACGGCTTGTTCTGCTGCATGTAGCACAGGTGCCATGGTGTTCGGTGATGTAAATAATAAGGAGGATTTAGTTTCAGAATTAGCTGAAGATAAAAGAATGTATCATTTACTAGAAAGCGTTGGAACGCGGCCAAATGTTTTTTATCATGTTAAAGTTAGAAATACTTAATAAAATATTAATTAAGAAATAAAGTAATATGTCGTCTCATTACGAAGCACCCATTAGAAAACCATTAATTATAGGTGATAAATCATATCATGATGTATCAATAGATGTTGCGGCTCCAATTGAGGGAAGAGCAAACAAACAATGGTGGACTGTATTTAGTATCGCATTGTTAGCCTTCATTTGGGGTTTATGTTGCATTATTTATACTATCTCAACCGGAATAGGAACTTGGGGTTTAAATAAAACTGTAGGTTGGGCTTGGGATATTACAAACTTTGTTTGGTGGGTTGGAATCGGACATGCAGGAACACTTATTTCTGCGGTATTATTACTTTTCCGTCAAAGATGGAGAATGGCAATAAATAGATCTGCCGAGGCAATGACCATCTTTTCTGTAATTCAGGCTGCAATTTTTCCTGTTATTCACATGGGTCGACCTTGGTTAGCCTATTGGGTTTTACCAATTCCAAATCAATTTGGATCTTTGTGGGTGAATTTTAATTCTCCATTACTCTGGGACGTTTTTGCAATTTCTACCTATCTGTCTGTTTCTTTAGTTTTTTGGTGGACAGGATTATTACCTGATTTTGCTATGCTAAGAGATAGAGCCGTAAAACCTTTTAGTCAAAAGATATACTCTATTTTAAGTTTTGGGTGGAGTGGAAGAGCAAAAGATTGGCAGCGTTTTGAAGAAGTGTCACTTGTATTGGCAGGTTTGGCAACACCACTTGTACTTTCTGTTCACACAATTGTAAGTATGGACTTTGCTACTTCGATTGTTCCAGGTTGGCATACTACTATCTTTCCACCTTACTTTGTTGCAGGTGCTGTTTTCTCCGGTTTTGCTATGGTTAATACCTTACTTATTATCATGAGGAAAGTATCCAATCTAGAAGCTTATATTACGATTCAACATATCGAATTGATGAATATCGTAATTATGATTACAGGTTCTATTGTTGGGGTTGCTTATATTACAGAATTATTTATTGCCTGGTATTCAGGCGTTGAATATGAGCAATATGCATTTTTAAATCGAGCCACAGGGCCTTATTGGTGGGCATATTGGTCTATGATGACTTGCAATGTTTTTTCGCCTCAGTTTATGTGGTTTAAAAAATTACGAACGAGTATCATGTTCTCTTTTATTATATCAATTGTTGTAAACATAGGAATGTGGTTTGAACGTTTTGTAATTATTGTTACTTCTCTCCATCGTGACTACCTTCCATCTTCTTGGACAATGTTTCAGCCGACATTTGTTGATATTGGAATTTTTATTGGAACAATTGGGTTCTTCTTTGTTTTATTCCTTTTATATGCGCGAACTTTTCCAGTAATTGCTCAAGCTGAGGTAAAAACAATTTTAAAATCCTCGGGAGAAAATTATAAAAAACAAAGAGAATTAGAAGGTCATAATCACTCAGATAAACATTAAAAATTGCTATGAATAGTAATAAAGTTATACACGCAATATATAATGATGATGATATCCTAATGGATGCCGTTAAGCAAACTAGAAAAGCGCATCATCATATTGAAGAAGTTTTTACCCCGTTTCCAGTTCATGGTTTAGATAAAGCTATGGGTCTCGAACCAACAAGATTAGCAATTTGCGCCTTCATATATGGGTGTATTGGACTAAGTGTTGCTACTACCATGATGAATTTTATTATGATTAAGGATTGGCCTCAAGATATTGGTGGTAAACCAAGTTTTGCGTATTATCAAAATATGCCTGCATTTGTACCTATTATGTTTGAGATGACTGTTTTCTTCGCTGCGCATTTGATGGTTATTACTTTTTATATGAGAAGCCGACTCTGGCCATTTAAAAATGCAGAAAACCCCGATGTTAGAACTACAGACGATCATTTCTTAATGGAAGTAGCGGTAAAAGACAATGAGGATGAATTAGTAAAGTTCCTAAAAGCGACAGGAGCTATAGAAGTTAAAGTAGTTGAAATTGATAATCATTAATATGAAAAATGTACTTAAAATAACATTTGTATTAGGTATAATTGTTTCCCTTTTATCTTGTAAAGATAACTTGAATCCTAATTATCAGTATATGCCAAATATGTATGAATCGGTTGCATATGAAACCTATTCTGAATCTGACGCATTTAATTCTCAAGCTGGACTAAAAGGGAAAGAAGGGCAAATACCAGCTAAAGGATCTATTAAAAGAGGATTCGTTCCCTATGGCGTTCCAAATACGACAGAAGGATATGACTCATCTAAATTGATAAAAAATTCTCCACTTGACTCATTGTCTATTGATATGAAAAAGGCAGAAGAATTGTATGGAATTTATTGCGCTATTTGTCACGGAACTGCCGGAGACGGTCAAGGTAAATTAGTAAAGCAACAAAAAATATTAGGAGTTCCAAGTTACAAAGATAGAGAGGTATCAGTAGGAAGTATATTTCATGTTCAAACCTACGGACTAAATTCAATGGGTTCATATGCCAATCAATTAAGTCAACAAGAGCGATGGATGGTTGCTGCCTATGTCCTTGAACTAAAGAGTAAATTATAATTGTAAAATAAAAAGATTGCTATAGATATGTATACCTTTTCAAGTAAACTAAAAACTTTTTCATTAACCTTAATGCTCTTAGGAGCTTTGGGTATTGGTATTGGTTTTATCACCACCCCAAAGTCAATTGAGGAAGTTGAATCGATTCTTAAAGCCGAAGAAACGCATCATGGAGGCGGTCATGAAAATGCAGTTGCACATCATGAAGCAGTGTCTGATTCACCTGAAGCAAGTACAGTTCATAAAAAAGAAACAGCTGCTAAAAATGATTCTATTACTGAAGCAACTACTATAGAAACTGCTACTAAAGTTAAAAATGAAGCCAGCGTAAAGTATGATGAAGCCCTTGCCCACGCTGAGCACAAAGATCATGTTGAACATGTATTTCATCAGCTTACTAATAGGCCTTGGGCTGCTCTATACGTAGCATGTATATTCTTTTTGTTAATTACTTTGGGGGTTCTAGCATTTTATGCAATCCAACAGGTAGCTCAAGCGGGATGGTCACCAGTTTTGTTTAGGGTAATGCAAGGGATAACAGCATATTTGCCAGTAGTTTCAGTTATATTTTTTTTATTATTGTTGTTATCCGGTTTTCATATTAACCATCTTTTTGTTTGGATGAAAGAAGGTGTAACTGACCCTAACAGTCCAAATTTTGATGAAATAATTGCCGGTAAATCAGGCTATTTAAATTTTGCGTTTTGGATTTCTAGAGCTGCATTATTTTTATTAGGATGGAATTTGTATCGCTATTTATCACGAAAAAATTGTTTAGCACAAGATGAAGCAACCGACAACATATTTTATAAAAAGAATTTTAAAATGTCAGCAGCATTTTTGGTTTTCTTTATTGTTTCAGAGTCTATTATGTCTTGGGATTGGATAATGTCTCTAGACCCGCATTGGTTTAGTACTCTATTTGGTTGGTACGTTTTTGCTAGCTTCTTCGTAAGCGGTATCACAGTAATACAAATGGTTACTATTTATCTTAAGTCCAACGGGCATTTAGAAAACGTAAATTCTAGTCACATACATGATTTATCAAAATTTATGTTTGGTATTAGTGTTTTTTGGACATACCTATGGTTTTCTCAATTCATGCTTATATGGTATGCCAATATCCCTGAAGAAGTAACTTATTTTGTTACGAGGATAAATGATTATGGTATTACCTTTTGGGGGGCTTTTGCAATGAATTTTATTTTTCCAATATTACTTTTAATTAACAGCGACTTCAAACGAATATTTTGGATAGTTGTAATGGGAGGAACTGTTATATTAATCGGACATTATGTTGATTTTTTCAATATGATAATGCCAGCTACAGTAGGTGACCGATGGTTTATTGGCTTACCAGAAATAGCATCGCTATTATTTTTCATTGGATTATTCATTTTTATAGTTTTCACTGCTTTAACAAAAGCGCCTCTTCTACCAAAAAGAAATCCTTTTATCGAAGAAAGTAAACATTTTCATTATTAATATTTAAAGTAATTTACAAATGACAACTCTTTTGGTACTTATAGTTGTAGTTTTATTGGCGGTGGCTCTATGGCAACTAACAAAAATATTCGACTTAACTCAAGTGGGCGTAAAAGTTAACGATTCGCAGGTTGCAAGTGATAATGATAACAAAATTAATGGTTATTTAATGTTTGCTTTTCTGGGATTCATTTATCTAACAACCATTTATTGCTTCATAAATTATGGTCACTTTCCTTTAATTGGAAATTCTGCTTCTATGCATGGTCCCGAACTTGATAATCTTATGGTCATCTCAATGATTGTAATTTTTATAGTTCAAACAATAACACAAGCTTTATTACATTATTTTGCATTTAAATACAGAGGTAGAGAAGGTCAAAAAGCACTCTACTTTTCGGATAGCAACAAATTAGAATTTATTTGGAGTGTTATCCCTGCTATTGTGCTTGCCGTTTTAATCCTTTATGGATTGTATGCATGGACGAACATTATGTTTGTATCTGAAGATGATGATAAAGACGCAATTGTTATCGAATTATATGCACAACAATTTAATTGGGAAGCAAGATATTCAGGAGAAGATGGTGTATTAGGAAAAGCAAATGTTCGATATATTGAAGGAGTTAATAACTTAGGTGTTGATTTATCTGATCCGAATGCCCAAGATGATTTTGCTTCAAAAGAATTACATTTGCCAAAAGGAAGACGTGTAATCTTTAAAATACGTTCTCAAGATGTATTACATTCTGCTTACATGCCTCACTTTAGAGCACAAATGAATTGTGTTCCTGGTATGGTTACCAACTTTTCTTTTATTCCTACAGTTACTACGGCAGAGATGAGAGAAAATCCTGAAATTGTGGAGAAAGTTACCAATATTAATGCCATACGAACTAAGAAGAGTGCAGCGTTAATAGCCAACGGCGAAACGGCCCTTGACCCATACACTTTCGACTACCTTCTGTTGTGTAACAAGATTTGCGGCGCATCTCATTACAATATGCAAATGAAAATTGTAGTTGATTCACCAGAAGATTTCAAAGCTTGGTTAAAAGAGAATTCTTCTAAGACAATTGCTCTAGCAGTTAAAACTGCTTCAGCTGAAGCCAAAGAAACAGAGTCGGGTGCCACAAAGTCAAAAGACTCTGCAAGTATATCAACTAAGGACACTACATCAGTTGCTAAACTAGAAATGAACTAATTTATAATATTTAAAGTTACCTATTATGTCAGCAGAAGCTCACAATCACGAAGATAATCACGATCACGAACATCATCATAAAGATACTTTTATAACAAAATATATATTTAGTATTGACCATAAAATGATAGCCAAACAGTATTTGATTACGGGTATCATAATGGGAGTTATTGGTGTTGGAATGTCTTTGCTTTTCAGAATGCAGTTAGCTTGGCCTGAAGAGTCTTTTAAAGTATTTAGTTTCTTTTTGGGTGAAAAAATGGCTCCCAATGGTGTAATGACCAATGAAGCTTATCTTTCTCTGATTACAATTCATGGAACAATAATGGTGTTCTTTGTACTAACAGCCGCTCTTAGTGGAACGTTTAGTAATCTTTTAATTCCGCTTCAAATTGGAGCACGTGATATGGCTTCTGGCCTATTAAATATGATTTCTTATTGGTTATTCTTTCTTTCAAGTGTAATCATGGTTTCCTCCCTTTTTGTTGAATCGGGACCTGCATCTGCAGGTTGGACAATATATCCTCCTTTGAGTGCTCTTCCACAAGCAATCTCTGGTTCGGGAACAGGAATGACGTTATGGCTTGTTTCTATGGCTATCTTTATCGCAGCATCTTTACTTGGTTCGTTGAATTATATTGTTACTGTAATTAATTTAAGAACTAAAGGAATGTCTATGACTAGATTACCTTTAACAATATGGGCTTTCTTTATTACAGCTATTATTGGTGTTATCTCATTCCCAGTTTTACTTTCAGCTGCTTTAATGCTTATCATGGATAGAAGTTTTGGAACTTCTTTCTTCCTATCTGATATTTATATTGCCGGTGAAGTACTACATTATCAAGGGGGCTCCCCAGTTTTGTTTGAGCACTTGTTTTGGTTTTTAGGACATCCTGAAGTTTATATTATTCTATTACCCGCATTGGGAATAACTTCTGAAGTGTTAGCTACAAATTCAAGAAAACCAATTTTTGGATATAGAGCAATGATTATGTCTATTATCGCAATTGCATTTTTATCCACTATCGTTTGGGGTCACCACATGTTTATATCTGGTATGAATCCTTTCCTTGGCTCTGTTTTTACTTTTACTACATTATTAATTGCAATTCCTTCTGCTGTTAAGGCTTTTAATTATATAACTACATTGTGGAAAGGTAATTTGCAATTAAATCCTGCTATGCTTTTTTCAATTGGTTTGGTTTCTACTTTCATAACTGGGGGTTTAACAGGTATTATTTTAGGAGATAGCACACTTGACATTAATGTGCATGACACCTATTTTGTTGTAGCACATTTTCACTTGGTAATGGGTATTTCTGCTCTTTATGGCATGTTTGCCGGAATTTATCATTGGTTTCCAAAAATGTTTGGAAGAATGTTGAACAAGAGATTAGGTTACATCCATTTTTGGGTAACCGCTGTTTCAGCTTATGGCGTATTTTTTCCAATGCACTTTATCGGAATGGCCGGTTTGCCGAGAAGATATTATACCAATACAAATTTTCCGCTTTTTGATGATTTGCAAAATGTAAATGTAATTATAACAGTTTTTGCATTAGTAGGCGGTGCTTTCCAACTTGTATTTTTATACAATTTCTTTAGTAGTATTTTTTACGGAAAAAGAACCGTTCAAAATCCATGGAAATCAACCACTCTTGAATGGACAGCTCCCATAAAACATATTCACGGAAATTGGGAAGGTGAAATTCCACATGTTCATAGATGGCCCTACGATTACAGTAAGCCAGGACATGATGATGATTTTGTTCCTCAAAATGTTCCAATGAAACCCGGTGAACAAGAATTACATCATTAAACAGCTTTAATATAAAAAAATGCCTTTCTTTTGAAAGGCATTTTTAATTGCATTCAACTTTGTTATATATTTGTTCTATGAACGAAAATCTTAATCCTACAAATTCAAATTTTAACCCGGATGAGCTCGACTTAGAAAAAAAGTTGCGGCCCCTAACCTTCGATGATTTTACAGGACAAGAACAAGTTCTAGAAAATCTTAAAATATTTGTTGAAGCGGCTAATCAAAGAAGTGAAGCATTAGACCACACCCTTTTTCACGGCCCACCTGGTTTAGGAAAGACAACATTAGCTAATATCTTGGCTAATGAACTGGGTGTAGGTATTAAGATTACTTCAGGACCCGTTTTAGATAAACCAGGAGATTTAGCTGGTTTATTAACTAATCTTGAGGACAGAGACGTTTTATTTATTGACGAAATCCATCGTTTAAGTCCTGTTGTTGAAGAGTATCTCTATTCAGCTATGGAAGACTTTAAGATTGATATAATGATTGAATCGGGGCCAAATGCAAGAACGGTACAAATTAATTTAAATCCGTTTACTCTAGTTGGGGCAACAACACGTTCGGGTCTTTTGACGGCCCCAATGCGTGCTCGATTTGGTATTCAAAGCCGCTTACAATATTACAACACCGAACTTTTAACTACTATAGTTCAACGTAGCGCCAGCATTTTAAAAATGCCAACAACTATGGAGGCAGCCATTGAGATTGCAGGAAGAAGCAGGGGGACACCACGTATTGCTAATGCTTTATTACGGCGTGTTCGTGATTTTGCTCAAATAAAAGGGAATGGTAAAATAGATATTGAAATTTCACAATATGCGCTTAAAGCGTTACATGTAGATGCCCATGGATTAGATGAAATGGACAATAAAATTTTAAATACAATTATTGACAAATTTAAAGGAGGGCCTGTTGGATTATCAACTCTTGCAACTGCAGTATCCGAGAGTGGTGAGACTATTGAAGAGGTTTATGAGCCTTTCTTAATTCAGGAAGGGTTTATTATTAGAACACCTAGAGGGAGAGAAGTAACAGAAAAAGCGTATAAACATTTAGGAAAAATTAAACTAAATGTTCAAGGAGGATTGTTTTAATAGGATTAAAAATTGGAGATCGAAAAAGGAAAGTAGATGATAGAGGACAACAATTTAAATTAAAATGATTTTATAACTTTCATCTCCTAGCTCTTCCCTCCAAATGATAAACAATAAAGAAAAATATACAAAACTTATAAAAGCCGAAGCCAAACGCCTCGGTTTTTTCTCTTGTGGAATTTCAAAGGCTGGTTTTTTAGAAGAAGAAGCCCCTCGATTGGAAAATTGGTTGAACCAAAACCATCATGGGCAGATGAAATATATGGAAAATCATTTTGATAAGCGGCTTAACCCAACTTTGCTAGTTGATGATGCGAAAAGTGTTATTTCTCTTTTGCTTAATTATTATCCTTCCCAAGAGCAGGAAATGGAGTCCTATAAAATTTCAAAATATGCCTACGGACAAGATTATCATTTTGTCATAAAAGAAAAACTGGTAGCGCTTTTAGATACCATTCAAACCGAAATTGGTGAAGTTTCGGGACGCGCTTTTGTTGATTCAGCACCAGTATTAGATAAAGCCTGGGCAGCTAAAAGTGGCTTAGGTTGGTTAGGGAAAAATAGCAATTTATTGACGCAACAAGTAGGTTCTTTTTATTTCATTGCTGAATTGGTTGTCGATTTAGAATTGGAATACGACTATGCAACAACTGATCATTGCGGCACTTGCACGGCTTGTATTGATGCATGTCCAACAGAAGCCATCGTTGCACCATATGTCGTTGACGGCAGTAAATGCATTTCTTATTTTACAATTGAACTCAAAGAAAATATTCCATTAGACATGAAAGGGAAACTGGATGATTGGATATTTGGATGTGATGTGTGTCAAGATGTTTGTCCTTGGAATCGTTTTTCAAAGTCACATGAGGAACCTTTATTTAATGCCAATCCAGAATTAATTTCAATGTCAAAAAAAGATTGGGAAGAAATTACAACAGATGTTTTTTCTAAGGTTTTTAAAGACTCAGCAATTAAGAGAACGAAGTTTGAAGGATTACAGAGAAACATCAATTTTTTAAAATGATAAAAATTGATAAGCACTTCTTCAAATAATTAGGATGTTTTTTACTTTAACACTAAGCTGTAGGAATAAATCAACGCCAATTTAGGAGTTTTTATAAAAGAAATCACTAAAAGTTTCCTTATTACATTCAGTCTTTTACCTTTGCAAATACAAAAAATAAAGTATGCATAAAGATAGTAAAAGAAGAGAGGCACTTTTATACCACGCAAAACCCACTCCTGGGAAAATTAAAGTGGTCCCAACAAAAAAATATGCAACACAACGAGATTTATCCTTGGCCTATTCGCCGGGCGTTGCAGAGCCTTGTCTTGAAATTGTCAAAGACATAAACAATGTTTA
>CAMDSN010000010.1 GCA_945907225.1 Flavobacterium psychrophilum
ACTTCTTCATCCATTATTAAATTAACTAACGATATATATTTTAATGTTATAATTCGTTTTGCAATTTGATAGGAAATCCAACTTCCTTTATAACAAACAACTTCGGGAACTTTGAATAAAGCAGTTTCAAGTGTTGCGGTGCCTGAAGTTACTAAAGCGGCGGTTGCCCTGCTAAGTAAATCATAGGTTTTATTGGCAACAAACGAAACATTTTTACTTTTTAAGTAGGGTTCATATAAGCTAAACTCTTGACTAGGGGCACCAGCAATAACAAATTGATAATCGGGATAATCTTCTACTACACTCAGCATGATATTTAGCATCTTAGCTATTTCTTGCTTTCTACTGCCTGGGAGTACTGCTATAATCTTTTTGTCGCTATTATTATTTAAGTTAAAAATGGTGTCGCTTTCTATACTATCTCTGTTTGATATAGCATCTATTAATGGGTGTCCAACAAAATCAACAGGAAAATTATGTTTGATCTCAAAAAAATCTTTTTCAAAAGGCAAAATAACATAAAGTCTATCAATATCTCTTTTTATTGCTTTAATGCGATTTTCTTTCCACGCCCAAATTTGTGGAGCGATGTAATAATGTGTCTGTATTCCTTTCAATTTCGCCCATTTTGCAATACGCATGTTAAACCCTGGATAATCAATAAATATTATTACATCTGGAATAAATTTTTCGATGTCGTTTTTGCATAATTTTAAATTGTTAAGGATCGTTTTTAAATTCCAAACTACTTCCGCAAATCCCATAAACGCGAGATCTCGATAATGTTTTACCAATGTTCCTCCAATACTTTGCATCAAATCTCCACCCCAAAATCTTATATCTGCATCACTATCATTTTTAAAAAGTGCCGACATTAAATTTGACCCGTGTAAATCACCCGATGCCTCTCCAGCAATGATATAATATTTCATTTTTTTTATTTAAAGATTCCACGAATTCAGTTCTTGAATGGTATGATGAGCTGTTAGGTCAAATTGTACCGGGACAATTGAAATAAAACCATTAGAAAGGGCCCATTCATCTGTGTCTTCTCCATTATCTTGATTAATAAACTCTCCTGTTAGCCAATAATAATTTTTACCATAAGGTGTTTTTCTTTTATCAAATTTTTCCATCCAAATTGCTTTGGCTTGCCTACAAATTTTTATTCCTTTAATTTTTTCAGTTGTATATTTTGGAAAATTAACATTCAAAACGACACCTTCTGGCAGTTTTTTTTCCAATACTTCAAGGGCAATTTTTTTTATGTAGGGCTTTGTATGTTCAAAATTTGCATTCCAATCATAGTCTGATAGCGAAAAACCAATTGCAGGAATTCCTTCTATTCCTGCTTCAACAGCAGCGCTCATTGTTCCCGAATAAATAACATTTATTGAAGAGTTTGAGCCATGGTTTACACCCGAAACACATAAATCAGGTTTTCTTTTTAAAATCTCGTTAACGGCTAATTTTACACAATCTACAGGTGTTCCCGAACAACTAAATTCTTTTATTTGTGCCTCTTTTGCAGAAATTTCATTTAAGTATAAAGTGCTATTAATTGTAATAGCATGGCCCATTGCACTTTGGGGACTATCGGGCGCAACCACAATTACCTCTCCAATTTCTGACATTACAGAAATTAGCGTGCGAATTCCGGGAGCATTTATTCCATCGTCATTTGTAATTAAAATTGTGGGTTTGGCATTCATATATCTAATCTCCTTTATGTAAAATTTATGCATGCAAAATTAACTAATTTTAAAGATTTAAAGTGCTAAATTTTATAACTTTGAAAATTCTAAATCTGAGCAACATTTTCAAGGTAATTTTAACAAAAAATTATCTAGACTTCAATTTCATGGTATGCTTTTTTGTTTACTTTAGACCAAAAATTAATGAATAACATAATTCAATTTATGAAACGTAACTCTAAAATACTGATTTTTATTGGGGTATTGTCTATTGCCTTATTAAGTTTTTCTCCAATTGAGAATACTGTTGGTCGCCTTTTTTCAAATGGCAATTCTTCAGATCCCGAAAAAGATAAGATGCTAATTGAATTATTGACTTTTGTAATAGAGAAAGGACATTATAGCCCTAGCGAAATAGATGACACTTTTTCTAAAGGTGTTTATAAAGATTATCTAAACGCTCTAGACCCGTCTAAAAGGTTCTTCATCCAAACGGATATAGATGAATTCGAATACTACAAAACGGAAATAGATGATCAAATAAAAAACAAAGATTTGTCTTTTTTTGAGTTGACCTATTCAAGGTTAATGCAACGAATGGAAGAAAGTAAATCTTATTATAAGTTGGCTTTGGAAAGTCCATTTGATTATACAAAAATGGAATCCATTTCTACCGACAATGAAAAATTGCCATATCCTAAAAACGTAATGGAGCTAAAGGAGAGATGGCGTTTACAGGTTAAACTTTCTACGTTATCCTCACTTGTTGAAAAGCAAAAGTTAGAGGAAGATCTTCTTAAAGATAAAAATAAAACAGTTGAAGAAAAGTTAAAAGAGTACAGAGAGGCACAAGGAGATAAGCTTACAGCAGAATCAGAAACAAAATTTATAAAAGATTTTGAAAAAAGAAAAAATCAGAGTCCTAAAGCCTATGAGCAGCTAGAAAAAGAAACGAGAGAGAGTACATTAAGTTCATTAAACGACAATTTTAATTTTATTAAAGATTTAGATAGAGAAGATTGGTTTTCAATTTATGTTAATGCAATTGCATCTCGGTTTGACCCTCATACTTCTTATTTTGCTCCAACCGATAAAGAAAGATTTGATCAAAGTATGAGTGGTAAATTAGAAGGCATAGGAGCTAGATTACAAAAGAAAAGTGATTTCACAGAAATAACGGAATTAATATCTGGTGGTCCAGCTTGGAGAGGTAAGGAGTTAGAAGCTGGGGATATTGTTTTAAAAGTAGCACAGGCAGATTCGGAGCCTGTTGATGTTGTTGGAATGCGACTTGATGATGTTGTTAAGAAAATAAAAGGCCCAAAAGGAACTGAAGTACGACTAACAGTAAAGAAAACAGATGGTACAATTAAAGTAATTACAATAATTCGGGATGAGGTGGAGATTGAAGAAACCTATGTAAAATCGAGTATTGTAGAAAAAGATGGATTTAAATATGGGATTATTTATTTGCCTAAATTTTACATAGATTTTGAAGATCAAAATAGTAGGGATGCTGGAAAAGATGTTGCTATAGAAGTCAATAGACTAAAAGCAGAGGGCGTTCAGGGAATTGTTATGGATGTTAGAGACAATGGTGGTGGTTCATTAAAGACAGTTGTTGATATTGCCGGATTATTTATTGAGCAAGGTCCTATAGTTCAAATAAAATCGGCTGCCGGAAAAAAAGAAGTCCTTTATGATAAAGATTCTAATGTGCAATGGGACGGACCGTTAGTAGTAATGATCAATGAATTTTCGGCATCAGCCTCTGAGATTTTAGCTGCTGCTATTCAAGACTACAGAAGAGGTGTAATAATTGGAAGTAATCAATCTTATGGAAAGGGTACAGTACAAAATGTGATCGATTTGAATCAGTTTGTTCGCGGGAGTACTTTTGGAGATTTAGGAGCTTTAAAGACAACGACTCAAAAGTTTTACAGAGTTAATGGTGGGTCAACGCAGCTTGAAGGTGTTAAGAGTGATATAGCAATTCCTGATAGATATTCGTATTTAAAAATGGGAGAAAGAGACATTGATAATGCTATGCCATGGGATAAAATAGATCCAGCTAAATATAATGTTTGGAACAGGCAGAACAACTTTGATTTGGCGATATCTAAAAGTAGAGAAAGAATGAAGAATAACACCCAAGTTAACTTAATTGATGACAATGCCAAATGGCTTGATGAAAGAAATAAAGAGAATGTATATAGCTTAAACATTGACAAGTTTAAAGCTGAACAAAAAGCTTTAGATTTAAAAAATAAAAAATACAAGCCAATTATTGATTATAAAAATTCATTTGTATTTAAATCGCTACCCTATGAAATTATTGAAATGGCGAAAGATAACGTGCTTAAAGAAAAAAGAGATAGATGGCACGAAAGTCTATCGAAGGATATTTACATAGAAGAAGCAATTCATATTTTAAATGATCTGAAGTTTGAAAATAGCAAAGGAGTGTCAACTAAATCAAAGAAAGAAAAAGCAGTAAAATCCTAATTAACTAAAGGGAATTACTTATAAATTCATTTAAATTTCGAGGAAACTTTATTTGTCTTTTGGAGACTCTTTGTGCTATTACCATTCGTTAACTTTGTTTGCATCCATTTTAAGAAATATAAAAAGGAGTATTGTAAATCCCCAAAGTCCTGACCCCCCATAAGAAAAGAATGGGAGAGGAACGCCAATTGTTGGAAATATACCAGCAACCATGGCGATATTCACAAAAAAGTGAATAAATAAAATACCAGCCACGCAATACCCATATACCCTACTGAATTTAGTTTTTTGTCTTTCGGCAAGATAAATAATACGCATAATTAAAAATATAAAAAGGCTTATTACAAAAAGGCATCCTATAAAGCCCCATTCTTCCCCAACCGTAGTAAAAATATAATCAGTATGTTGTTCGGGGACAAATCCACCTTTTGTTTGGGTACCTTCAAGATAACCTTTTCCAAACCAACCTCCAGAACCTATGGCTATTTCTGATTGATTGGTGTTATAACCTATCCCTTTCAGGTCAACTTCTTTACCCAATAAAATATTAAATCGATCTCGGTGATGTTGTTTGAAAACATTGTCAAAAACATAATCAACTGAAAATACAAAACCACCAATCATTAGAAATAATATAGAACTCAGCATCCAGTTTCTATCAATAAATCGACTTCTAAAGTATATTATGAGTATCACCAGTAATGCTATTCCTATGAGCACAAGAGGTTTTATAATCAAAGCTAAAATAAATAGTAATAAAACAATAAATCCGGTCCAAACATACCATGATGGCAATCCCTCACGGTATAAAACTAAAATAAAAACACTATAAATTAATGCACTACCAGGATCATGAGGAACAATTAAAAGTATGGGAAGAAATAGGATGCCTAATATATAAAATTGTTGCTTTACATCTTTTAAACTGACTTGTGCATCGCTTAAGTATTTTGCGAGAGCTAATGCTGTCGCTGCTTTAACAAACTCAGAAGGCTGAAGTCCAAAAGATCCAAAAGAATACCAATTTGCTTGTCCCTTTATAGTCTTCCCAAATACAAAAAGGCCCGCTAAGGAAAGTAACCCCAAGATGTAAATTACACTAGAAAATTTCTCATAAAACTTTCCGTCAATTAATAACAAAATAATAATTAATGGGATAGTTAAGACAATAAACAAAAGTTGTTTTCCATAGATTTGGGTAAAATCAAAAATAGAAGCATCTATTTCAATAGAGGATAAAGAGGACGAATAAATATTTAGCCATCCCATAGTTACCAATAGCATATAGATGAAAACACTCATCCAGTCTAAATTATTTGTAACACTTTGATTCTTCATTTTTTATTTAATTAGCTATCTCCAACTATTTAATTTGCTTCCGTTTTATTTTTTTTGACTTTTGGCTCGTCTTTAATTTTAGTATTAATTAAAGTATCTTTAACGCCAATATTAAAATATTTGTTATATTCAGCTTGTAGACTGCCCTCTAGCATTCTTTTTTCGAAATCCTTTCTTGAAATTTTCTTTTTAATATATTTTTCAATCATTAAACTAGTAATTGGTCCGGCCCAACGTTTTCCCCAGTAGCCATTTTCGACAAAAACAGCAATAGCAATTTTCGGATTGTCTTTTGGCGCAAAGGCAACAAAAATGGAATGATCTTGAAGTTTTACTCTCTTTCCTTTAATCTTGACAAAATTCTCGGCGGTACCGGTTTTTCCGCAAATATCAATGCCGTCAACGTTCAGACCATGTGCCGTACCTTTATTGTAAACATCAAATAATCCATTTATTATTGGCTGAAAATATTTTTTGTTTATTGTAGTAAGGTGTTTGGTTCTAAATTTTTTATCAATAACATGACCTTTAATTTTTTTGATAATGTGGGGGGTGTAGTAATAGCCTTTATTGGCAACAATTGCAATCATGTTTGCCAACTGAATTGGTGTCATCAAAACTTCTCCTTGTCCAATTGCATTTGAAACTATCGTTTTACTAGACCATTGCCAGCCTGAATATATTTTATTATAAGTTTTAGAGCTTGGAATATTTCCTTTTTTACCTGTTGGAAGATCATATCCCATAAATTTTCCTAACCCAAAACTTTTTAAGTGTTTGCACCAAACATCAACACCATCTGAGGGTTTTTGATATTTATTTATGGTTTTCATATAAACATTTGCAAAATAAGTGTTACAGGAATTGTAAATTCCGTTGTGTAATATTGAAACCCCTGAATCGTGACATTTCATAAATCGTCCGCGGGCATAGCTAAACCCATGGTGACAGGAAAAACCTGTATTTTCATCAATAACACCTTCTTGTAATCCAATCAATCCGGTTAAAATTTTAAATGGAGATCCTGGTGTGTACTCGGCCAAAAGTCCTCTGTCATATAAAGGTTTAGCAATTGAATCTTTGTATAAAGTGGTATAGTTTTTTGACCTTTGTCTGCCAACTAGAATAGCGGGGTCATATGAAGGTGCAGTAACAAGCGCTAATATTTCTCCTGTTTTTGGTTCAATAGCTACAATTCCACCTCTTTTATTTATCATTAATTGTTCTCCATACTTTTGAAGTTCAGCATCAATACTCAAATTGATGTCACTTCCTTGAACGGATATGGTATCAAATTCTCCTTCTTTATAGGAGCCAATATCTCGATTATATTTGTCTTTTTGTATGTATTTTACACCTTTAACCCCCCTCAAAAAATCTTCGTAGCTTTCTTCAACACCTTGCCTACCAATCAAATCACCACTGTTGTAATATTTATTTTTTTCAATTATTTTGTCATTTACTTGTGTTATAAACCCAAAGACATTGGCTCCAAAATCAACTTGATAATCTCTCAAGGCTCGTTTTTGAATATAAAACCCAATAAATTTTCTTTTAATCTCTTGAAATGCAGCGTATTCTTTTTTGTTTAATTGGGCTAAAAAAACAGAGGGTAATCGCGGACTATACACTTTTGCTTTTGCAATTTTCTTTAAAAATTCGTCTTTGGTTATTTTAAGTAAAGAACAAAATTCTATGGTATCTAAGTCTTTAATATCTTTAGGTATCACCATGATATCATATGAAGGTTGATTGGCAACTAGCAATTTGCCATTTCTATCATATATGTAACCTCTTTCAGGATAATCATATGCAATCTTGATTGCATTATTATCTGATTTTAATTTTAAGGTATCATTAATCACTTGTAAATAAAACAATCGAATTACAAGTAAAATAGTTAAGCCAAAAATAATTGCAGGAAACAAAATCTTTCTCATCGCTTACTTGGCTTAATAATATAGATTATAATAATACAAGTTATAATGGTAAAAAGAGTACTTAATATTATTCTAGTTAGTATGTCCCAGAGGAAACTAAGTTTAAATACCTCTAGAACGAATAAAATAAAATGATGAATTACGACAGCTATTAAAATAAAGGAAAATCGTTCTGGAGTTAAAACGTCATTTAGTTTAACAGTTTGGTATTCATAACTTAACCCGAAGGAAAATTTAAATATGGCCGGTCTGAAAAAGGCAAGAATCAGGCATGAAGTAGCATGAACGCCACCAGAATTGCAAAACATATCCATTAACAAACCTAATAAGAAACTAGCGGCTAGTAAACCACTTTTATTTCCATTTACGGGATATAAAATTATAAATAGCACATAAGGAAATGGATTTATAAACCCAAACAAATCAATTCTGTTAAATATCATAACTTGTGCTAAAAGCAGCAATAAAAAGCGAGTAATATTTCCAATAGAAGCATTATTCATTTTTTTTGTTTTGATTTTCTAAATTTATAATTTCTTCAGAGTCTTTATTCTTAATAATATATACATGTCCCAGGTTGGTCATGTCATTAAATAATTTTATATCTAAAGTATAGTAATTGGTTTGGTTGTCTATATATACTTTTTCAATGGTGCCTATTCCAATATTTTCAGGAAATATAACAGACTGACCTCCCGTAACAATTGTATCTCCTTTTCTTACACCAGCTAATCTAGGAACATCTATTAATTGAACAAACCCTGCATTTTTTCCGTTCCAAACCAAGGATCCAAAATGATTTGATTTTTTTATTTTAGCATTGATTTGAGATTTAACATTTAAGACGCTAATAACAGTTGCATAATTATTTGAAGTTTTATCAATTATTCCAACAATACCTGCGCTATTGATTACACCCATATTTGATTTAATCCCAGAAGTTTTACCATTATTAATTGTAAGGTAATTTTCTAATACACTATAAGAATTGTGGATGACTTTAGACACAAGGATATCGGTCTTTTTAACGCCTTTAATAGAGTCAATTTTTGGAAGTGCAACGCTATCTTTAAGATTAAACAAGAGCATTTTTAAGCGCGCATTCTCATTGGCAAGCTCTTCATTTTTAGTTCTTAAGCCAAAGTATTCATCAATAGTATTTATGTTTTCATAAACACCTCCTGTAAAGAAATTAGCCGAACTTATTATTTTACTTTTATGATAGGAATGAGATTGAATTGTTAGCGATAAGGATATTACCAAAAGCAGCAAAAACAGTAAGCGATTACTGTTTTTAATGACAAAATTAAATATTTGCTGCATCGTATAAAATTAATATTAAAACAATCAAATGTCAAAATCGCTATTCCGGCTTTATTTCTAGACTTAAAGAAATTCGGGATTTATTTTTTAGTTTATTTGATAAGTATACTTCTGAATCTTGGGATATTTTTAAGCGCCATCCCTGTCCCACGAACAACAGCTCTTAATGGATCTTCAGCGATATAAACGGGCAAATCTGTTTTTTGAGAAATACGTTTATCCAAACCTCTTAGCATAGATCCTCCGCCAGCGAGATAGATTCCAGTATTATAAATATCGGCTGCTAATTCAGGTGGTGTTTGCGTTAAAGTTTCCATAATTGCATCTTCAATTCGCAATATAGACTTATCCAAAGCTTTAGAAATTTCTCGGTAAGATACTTCAACTTGTTTTGGTTTTCCTGTAAGTAAGTCTCTTCCTTGGACAGACATGTCATCTGGTGGCGTCTCTAATTCGTCAGTTGCTGCCCCAACCGTAATTTTTATTTTTTCAGCCATACTTTCTCCAACAAATAAATTGTGTTGGGTTCGCATATAATAAATTATATCATTAGTAAAAACATCCCCTGCAATTTTTACCGATTTGTCACAAACGATTCCGCCCAAAGCAATAACTGCAATTTCGGTTGTTCCTCCGCCAATATCAACAATCATATTCCCAGTGGGCTGCATGATGTCTATCCCAATTCCAATTGCTGCAGCCATGGGTTCGTGAATGAGATAAACTTCTTTTCCATTAACACGTTCGCAACTTTCTTTAACTGCACGCATTTCAACTTCTGTAATTCCAGACGGAATACAAACAACCATTCTAAGAGCTGGCGTAAACATTCTTTTTTTCAGCGCAGGAATTTCTTTGATAAACATACTGATCATTTTTTCAGAAGCATCAAAATCTGCTATTACACCGTCTTTTAATGGGCGTATGGTCTTTATCTTTTCATGAGTTTTACCTTGCATCATATTAGCTTCCTTGCCAACAGCAATAATTTTTCCTGTCACTCTATCTCGAGCAACAATTGAAGGGCTGTCAACAACGACTTTACCATTGTGTATTATCAGTGTATTTGCGGTACCAAGGTCAATTGCTATGTCCTCGGTCATGAAATCGAAAAATCCCATAAATTATTTAGGGTTAAAGGTTAAAACTAATTCACAAAGTTAAACAAATTAATGTTTAAAATGACGCGTTCCTGTAAATACCATTGCAACTTTATTTTCATTGCAAAAACGTATACTTAACTCATCTTTAATAGATCCTCCGGGTTGAATTACTGCTGTAATTCCTACATTACTGGCAATTTCAACACAGTCAGGAAACGGAAAAAAAGCGTCACTTGCCATAACTGCTCCTCTTAAATCAAATCCAAAAGCTGTAGCTTTTTCAATTGCTTGTTTTAAAGCATCAACCCTTGAAGTCTGACCCGTACCTGAAGCCACTAAGGTACCATTTTTTGCAAATACAATGGTATTTGATTTAGTATTTTTACAAATTTTTGAAGCAAAAAGTAAGTCCTCTATTTCTTGATCACTAGGCATAAGATTTGTAACAACTTTTAAATCTAATTTTGAGTCGGTTTTGTCGTTTCTGTCTTGAATTAACATTCCGTTTAAACAGGTTCTTACTTGTCGAATAGGTAATTCTACTTCGTGCTGAATTAAAATAATTCTATTTTTCTTTTCTGATAAAACAGCAATAGCTTCATCTTGAAAGCTTGGCGCAATGACCACTTCACAAAACAGAGAATTTATTTCATGGGCCGTTGCTAAATCTATCTTCGTATTAGCAATTAATACACCACCAAAAGCAGATGTTGGGTCGCAAGCTAGTGCAGTCACATAGGCATCTTTCAAAGTAGCTCTAGTTGCTATTCCGCATGCATTGTTGTGTTTTAAAATGGCAAATGTTGGTTCGTTGTTTTTGAACTCATAAATTAAATTCACAGCGGCATCTACGTCTAATAAATTATTATAGGAAAGTTCTTTACCGTTTATTTTAGTAAACATCTTATCAAAATCGCCAAAAAAGAATCCTTTTTGATGAGGATTTTCTCCATATCTAAGTTCTTGTCCTTTGTTTGTATCTACTTTCAAAATAGTTTGCTTTGCTGCGTCATAATCACTTAGTTCATCGGTATTGAAATAGTTGAATATTGCCGTATCATATTTGGAGGTTACCCGAAAAGCTTCTTTTGCTAAAGTTTTTCTTTGTTCCAAAGTGGTATTACCATTTTGTGTTGAAATAAAATCTAAAAGAACGGGATAAAATTCTACTGAAGGAACAATAACTGTGTCCTTGTAATTTTTTGCCGCGGCACGAATTAAAGAAATCCCACCAATATCTATTTTTTCTATGATTTCAATTTCACTAGCAGAAGACGCAACTGTCTTTTCAAATGGATATAAATCAACAATAACTAAGTCCAGTTGCGGTATTTCAAATTCTTGCATTTCTTTAACATCACTATCATTATCTTGCCTGTTTAATATGCCTCCAAATATTTTAGGGTGTAATGTTTTTACTCTTCCCCCAAGTATAGAAGGATAAGAAGTGATTTCTTCAACCGGAACTACCGAAATACCAAGTTGGCTTATGAAATCTTGAGTGCCACCGGTTGAATAAATTGTAACATTTTGCTCATCAAGTTTTCGGACTATTGGTTCCAAGCCTTCTTTCGAGAATACCGAGATTAGTGCCGATTTAATTGTTTTTGTTGTTGACATAGTGTGTGTGTTTTGCCTAGATTTGGCTGATAGATTAAAGCAAACAAAGGTAGGATATTGAGCGCAATGAAGCAATTTGATTTTTGTTTTTTTAATAAATAAATTAAATTATTGACTCTTTTTTTACTTTCTTTAAAACCCGTCTAATTTTAATTATTTTTTATCGAAATTTACACCCATTAATAGTATAGAAATGTTACTTTATATAAGATTACTCAAAGAAAGTTTTGCTTTTGCGATGAATGCACTTGGTAGCAATAAGCTACGCACAATGCTTTCTCTTTTGGGGGTAACTATTGGGATATTTTCTATAATAGCTGTTCTCGCAGCGGTTGACTCTTTAGATCGAAAAATAAAAGCCGATTTAAGTACTTTAGATAAGAATACTATTTATTTGTTTAGTCAATCTTTTGGGCCAAGTGAGATTCCAAAATGGAAGCGCGAGCAGTTTCCAAAAATGAAATATGAAGAATATCAATATTTAAAGACTTCATTAACAAACATTGAGAACTCTTGTTTTCAGTATTTTACAAATAATCAAAATATTAAATACGAATCCAAAACCGTTTCCAATGTGAATATGGTCCCTGTTACTTTTGAGTTTGATGATATTCAGCGTTTGGAGTTTGCAAAGGGTAGATTTTTTAATGAGTTGGAGTCAAATTCGGGAAAAAAAGTTGTGGTTTTGGGTCACGATATTGCTGAAGAACTTTTTCAGGACATTGATCCCATTGGCAAAACTATTCGAATATATGGCAAACGCTTTCTTATTATTGGGGTGACTAAAAAGAAAGGGTCAGGAATGGTCTTAGGAGATAGTGATGATACTTCTGCATTTTTTCCATCGGTTTTCCTCAGAGGGCTATATGGAGATAACAATAAAAATGTTGTTCCTGTTGTTATAATTAAACCTGAAAAAGGAATTGATATTGGTGCTTTAAAAAGTGAAATAAGTCAAAAACTTCGTAACTATCGGGGGGTTAAAGAAGGAGAAATTGACAATTTTTTTATCAATATTCTTTCTGGGTTCACTGATCTTATAGATGGCTTTATTGGAAGTTTGAAAATAGGAGGTTGGATTATTTCGGGGTTTTCTTTGCTTGTTGGTGGTTTTGGTATTGCAAATATTATGTTTGTTTCTGTTAAAGAAAGAACTAATCTAATTGGAATTCAAAAATCATTAGGCGCAAAAAATAAATTTATACTTTTTCAATTTCTTTTTGAAGCTATTATTCTTTGCGTAATAGGAGGAGTTGTTGGATTGCTTTTGGTGTGGTTAATAGCTATTACAATGACAAATCTGCTTGATTTTGAATTTGTATTAAGTATTGGAAATATATTTTTAGGCACAAGTCTAGCTGCTATAATTGGATTAATTGCCGGAATTTTGCCTGCCATTACAGCATCACGATTGGATCCTGTAGAGGCTATTAGAAGTGGGTTTTAGAAAAAATATACTATAATCAATAACTGATCTTTAACGAATCTCTTTATTTAGTATTAAATCTAAATAGAGATTAATATTGTCTTTTAAGTCCTTTCTTGCAGAAATAAAATCGAGGAACCCATGGTCTAATACAAATTCGGCAGTTTGAAAACCCTCAGGCAAATCTTTACCGGTCGTATCACGAACAACTCTTGGTCCAGCAAACCCAATTAGAGCTCCTGGTTCCGAAATATTAACATCGCCTAACATCGCATAAGATGCAGTTGTTCCTCCTGTTGTTGGATCAGTGCACAAGGAGATGTATGGTATTTTTGCATCAGCCAATTGCGCTAATTTAGCAGAAGTTTTTGCGAGTTGCATTAATGAATAAGCCGCTTCCATCATTCGCGCACCACCTGATTTAGAGATCATAACAAAGGGAACGTTATTTTTAATTGAATGCTCTATACCACGAGCAATTTTCTCGCCAACAACAGCACCCATTGAACCACCAATAAAAGCGAAATCCATACAGCAAACTACTAAGTCTTTCCCTTTTGATTTTCCCACTGCTGTTCTAACAGCATCTTTTAATCCGGTTTTGTCGGTAGCATCTTTTAATCGATCAGAATATTTTTTTGTGTCAACGAAATGCAAGGGATCTTTAGAAGTCATTTTGGCATCTAACTCCTTAAATTCATTGTTGTCAAACAAAATTTCAAAATATTCTTTACTGCCAATTCTAACATGAAAATCATCTTCTGGACTTACCCAAAGATTTCGCGCCAATTCGTCTTGATCAATAATTTTTCCTGTAGGGGATTTGTACCAAAGTCCTTTTGGAACGTCTTTTTTATCTTCAGTTGCAGTTGTTATACCTTTTTCTGTTCTTTTAAACCAAGCCATAATTTTAGTGGATAATGGATAATTGACAACGGATAATTATTAATTGTCAATTATCAATTGTTAATTATAATGTGTTAACGTTATTCAAATCAGCAAATGCCTGTTCTAATCTAGCATTAAAAGTAATTTCTCCTTCACGGATCCATTTTCTTGGGTCGTAGTGCTTTTTATTTGGAGAATCAGCACCATCCGGACTTCCAATTTGAGTTCTTAAATAATCAATAGAATTAACCATATAATCACGAATTCCTTCAGTAAATGCAAATTGTAGATCTGTATCAATATTCATTTTTATCACACCATAACCAATCGCTTCTCTAATCTCTTCTAACGTTGAGCCAGAACCACCATGAAAAACAAAATCTATTGGGTTGTGAGTGGTATTGAACTTATTTTGAATAAAATCTTGCGAATTTTTCAAAATTTTTGGTGTTAATTTAACGTTTCCTGGTTTATAAACGCCATGAACATTTCCAAATGCTGCTGCAATTGTAAATCTAGGCGACACCTTTAGTAATTCTTCGTATGCATAAGCAACTTCTTCAGGTTGTGTATATAATTTGGAACTGTCAATATCAGAATTATCTACTCCGTCTTCTTCACCACCGGTTATTCCTAGTTCAATTTCTAAGGTCATTCCCATTTTACTCATTCGAGCCAAATAGGTTTTACAAATTTCGATATTTTCTTGAATTGATTCTTCAGACAAATCAATCATATGTGAGGAATACAATGGTTTTCCTGTTTCAGCGAAGTGCTTTTCAGAGGCGTCAAGCAAACCATCTAGCCAAGGTAATAATTTTTTAGCACAATGATCAGTATGTAGTATTACGGTTGCACCATAGGCTTCGGCCAAGGCATGAATATGTTTTGCACCCGATATACCACCAGCAATAGCAGCTTTTTCATTAGTATTTGAAAGGCCCTTTCCCGCATTGAATTGGGCACCACCATTTGAAAATTGGATAATTACAGGGGCATTTAATTTTGCAGCAGTTTCTAAAACACCATTTATGGTACTTGATCCTATAACATTTACTGCAGGAAGCGCGAATCCTTTTTCTTTAGCATACGCAAAAATTGTTTGAACTTCATCTCCTGTTGCAACACCAGACTTAATATTGTGAGCCATTTATTTAATTTTAAAGTTAATCCAATTCAATTATTTTGAATTGGGGGACAAAAATAATAATTTCTAATTTTAGAAAGGATAATTTATACCAATATTTAGGACTGATTTATTGAAACGCATTTCTTTAAACCATTTTTCATTTTCAATATTCGCGGGATTGTAGGTTTTGAAACCTAAATCTAATCGAATCACAAAAAAATTAAAGTCATATCTAAATCCAAATCCCGAACCTACAGCGATATTTTCTAAAGATTTTAATCCATTAAAAACAGCATCAGCATTTTTCACAACATCATTTACGTTCCATATATTTCCTGCATCAATAAATAAAGCACCATTCAATTTTTGAAATATGTTGTATCGTAATTCTGTACAAAAAAGTAATTTCATATTGGCTTCATTAAAGTCATTTACTGATCCTGTTTTTCCGGGGCCTAAACTATAGGATTGCCATGCCCTTATGTCATTTGTGCCTCCTGCAAAATAACTTCTTGAAAATGGGACACTATTTGAGTTTCCGTAAGGAATCGCTACACCTACAAATGCTTTAGTTGCTAAAACTCTTTTCCGTTGCAAATTCCAATGTTTTATAAATTCGAATTCAGTTTTTAAATACTGAGAATACTCAACATCAAAAACTGTTTTAGCATTGTTTTGAGTTTGATTGGTTGTGCCTGCAATCAATGACATTAAATTTCCTGCTGTTTCGATTTTTGCCTTGACGGCATAAAAAGATAGCTCAGTCGGGTCTTTTTGAGAGGTTTGTGAAAAAGAAATGGTTGTCCCAACAATTAAATTATCCTCTGTTAGCCTCACTTTTTGTTCATTAATACTATTAATAATTCTAGTATCAGTTGGTGTTGGATTTATAACCCCCGTATTTATATCATTGATGAAATTGTTGGTTCCATCACTGATAATTAAATTACCATTCCCGTCAAAGTAATTTGGATTGGCGTTGTATGTATTCGCTAATTGATTTAAAACGGAATAAGAAGATCTGTAAACATTAAAATAATTTTCGGCATTAATATTTTTTACAAATTGTACATTCAATAAATCAAAGCGGAATGTTGTATTTCTTTTTGGTATCCAGTTGTATGTAATAGAGGTTGTTAGGTTTTGTTTATCCAGTCCGATATTAGTTTGTTTCGAATAGCCAAGACTAATCGTTGTATAGGGGATCATGGTTTTCGGAATAATCTTGTCTGTTTTGAACGGCAAAAGTAATCTTGGGAAATTTAATTTAGCATCTGCACCAATTTCAGATATGTTAAAAAAATTATTATTAGGATTTGCAAAATCTTTAGAAGCACCTATACTTCCTCTTACCCCGATTTCAAATGTTTCGGCCCCATTAAATACATTTCTAATACTTAAAAATGTATTTCCAGAAATACCAAATTCCTGAATGTTTGAATGAATAAAATCAGTAGAATACCCAAAAGTATATTTTTTTCTTGGTGATAAATAAATGTTAGCAATTAAACTATTTTTTTCTTTTTTGTCTTCGATATATTGTATTAATGGGTAATTAAAAACTTTAAGATTACTTAAATATTTTGAAGTTAATACGGTATTATTATCAGAAAAATATTTTCCTTTTGTAATAAAAACACCGTCGGCAATAGATTTTGGGCGGTATTTTAATTTAGCAACACTGTAGAGCGTGAAATCTTTGTATACAACACTATCCAATGTTGCAACTTTTTGATTTTGAGGAATATTTTCTGTAAAAATATTTACCTTATTAATTTTATATAATTCAAATGGAGAGCTATAAACACTGTCTTGAATTCTGATGGTTTCATTTTCGATAATTAAATCAACATTAGCGATGTGTTTATTGGAAAGTGTATCTATTACAAAGGTCACATAATTTTGTTGAAATCGGTAAGCACCATTATTTCTAAAGTCCTCTGTGATTCGTTTTTTTTCGGCATCAAAATTTGCATATTCAAATCGCTTTTTAGTTTTCAAGAATGAATTATTTATTCTCAAAGCGAAAATGGAATCAAGTGGGCGACTTATTATTTTGTAATTAATACTATCCGTAAAATATGGTTTTCCAGTAACGATATTATAATTGAGGTTAACTTTTTTTGGACTAATACTATCAATTTTATATTTAGCTGCAACATCAAAATAACCTCGTGTGTAATAATATGATTTTAGTCTTTTAATTGATTTTTCAGTACTATTTGTGTCCAAAATGATGGGAGCTTCTCCGGTTTTTCTTAGAAAATCATGAATTCCAGAGTACCAGAAAGACTGTCCGAGACGTTTTATCTGTTTTTTAGAGAGCCATTTCGACTTTCTAAAATATTTTTTTGGATTTGAAGCAAACTTTGCTCTATAAATAGAATCTGTTTTTTCTTTGGCTAAATTAAAAATGTTTAATCGTAAACGATAACCAAAAATGGAACTATTTTGTTTTTGATATAGCTGATTGAAAACATCTTCAACGTTGTTTTTTTTGCCATCAACTAGGATAGTGTTTTTTGCAAGTAAATTTTTGCCTTTGGGAACTCTCTTTAAGGTGTTGCACCCAAAGATAATTAGTCCAGTTAAAATAAATAGTGATATTTTTGTGAAGCTTTT
>CAMDSN010000011.1 GCA_945907225.1 Flavobacterium psychrophilum
GTAGCAAATAAATATTTTTTAGAAGACAACGCAAGAATTTTAGTGGTTGGAAAAGGCTCTGAAGTTATTTCTGGACTAGAGCGTTTAAAAATTCCCATGTTCTATTTTGACAAATTTGGAAATCCAGCCGAAAAACCAGTTATGAAAAAGCCAGTTCCTCCCGGAGTAACTGTAAAGGCAATAATTGATGCATATGTGACAGCTATTGGTGGTGAAAAAGCAATAAAATCTGTCAAAACAATCTCAAACAGTGGAACGACTAAAATACCTCAAGCACCAATGCCACTTACCTACATTTCAAAGACAGATGCCAAAGGAAAAATGATGGTTGAACTTTCGATGGAAGGTATGGGTTCTATAATGAAACAAGTTATAAGTGGGAATGAAGGATATATTGTACAACAAGGACAGAAAAAAGTTTTAGAAGGTGAAGAACTCTCAAAAATGAAAGAAAGCGCTATTTTATTCAACGAAACTTTGTTGGCAACCAAAACTGGCGTAACAATTTCTGGAATTGAACAAATGAATGGGGCTGACGCATATGCTGTTTTAGATGGAGACACCACTTATTATTTTGATGTAAAAACAGGCCTTAAAATTGCCGAAGCATCAAATGATAATCAAGGTGGTGAAAAAGTAGTTAGGGTAACTACCCTTAATGATTATAGAGATGTAAAAGGTGTAAAAGTGCCTTTTAACATAATTATGAATGTTGGGTTCGAATTAGATATCAAAATGAATGATGTTAAAATAAACGAAGGAGTTTCGGATGCCGATTTTAAATAATATAATTATATACTAGTATTTTAAAAGTCCTGTTAAATCAGGACTTTTTTTATTTCTTGTTGGCCCAATAAATTCCGAGTAATATGATAAATGCTCCTAACAATTGTAGTGGCAATACTATTTCATTGTCAAATAGTCCCCACAAAAAAGCTACAATTGGGATTAAAAATGTAACCGAAGAAGCAAAAACAGGAGATGAAATTTGTATGAGTTTATAAAAAATAATATTTGCAAAGCCTGTGCCTACAATACCTAATATTAACACAAAAAATAAGGCAGAGGAAAAAGTTGGAAGCGCAATTTTTGCTTGTAAATCGGTGAAATATAAAATTAAAAGTGCTGGGAGCAACATAACTAAAAAATTACCCGTTGTTATACTAAGGGGTTTTACATCTGATAGATATTTTTTTATAAGATTTATATTTATTGCATAACAAATAGTTGCTATTACCACCAACCCCGAATACATAAATTCACCCGAAACACTACTAAACTTATCATTTAAAATTAATACTAGTGTCCCGAGTAGTCCTATTAAAATACCATATATTTGATTCTTTCTGAAGTTAAGTCCAAAAGCAAATGCACCAATTATAAATGTGTTTAAGGGAGTAAGCGAATTTAAAATAGCACATATTGAACTACTAACTTTCCCTCCAGCTATTGCAAAAAGGTATGCAGGAATAAACGTGCCAAATAAAGATGTTAAGACAATGTACTTCCATTGCTCTCGAGATATAAATTTTAAACTTTTAAAACCAATAATCAATAAAAAAATTGAACAAAAAATAATGCGCAAGGAACCCAATTGAAATGGTGACAAGCCAAGAAGGCTTTTCTTAATTAATATAAATGAACTGCCCCATATTAATGCAAGGGTAAAGAGAATAATCCATTTTAACCGAGTTAATTTCATTATCAAATTTTGAAAGTTCAAATTTTGTAATTATTTTAAGAAAAATCTCTTTTTTTATTATTTATTTTGCAACACTGAAAAAAGTAAAAGAAAAATCTGAAAAACATGAATCACATTAAATATGTAACTGTACTTATAACTGCTATATTAACGATAATAGCCTGTAAAAAAACCAATTCTATTGAAGAAAAAACAGAAAATAAACCTGTGATTTCCACTACCAATCTCAAAACAGTAGCATTAAATGTAGAAGGGATGACATGCGAAATAGGGTGTGCAAAAACTATTGAACAAAAACTATCAAAAATAGAAGGGGTCCAAAGTGCAAAGGTTAATTTTGAGAAAAAAGAAGCAGAAATTAAATTTGATTCTATAGCAGTAAACATAGAAAAACTAAGCGCAGCAATTGAATCTACTGGTGATGGAGAAACGTATAAAGCAAGTGAAATAAAATCTAAATAACAATTACATTATCATTGATTTATTTCTTCCAAGAAATGGTTTCAAGTAAGCGCTGCATATCATTTTTTATATAACTAGCCGCAGGCATTATAGAATCAAATTTAGGTTTTGCATAAAAATAAACTGAGCCTGTAACAAAATTTGAAATACTATCTGTTGCATAAAATTGAGCATTAGTTGCAGCATTTCCGTTTACGTGATAAAACATACCAAATACTTTTTTATCAGAATTTATGTAGGGTTGTTCTAAAATATCATCCGCTTTTATAACATGCTCGTAGGTCAATTTTTGTGCGTCACGTAATAACAAATCTAATTTATCATTTACGGGTTTATAGGTTAAATAAACAGTGGCTTTCATTTTAGGGTATTGAATTGAAAACCCACAATTCTTATCTTTTTTTAATATAGCTTCGTCATTCAATTCAAATTCAAACGGACAATCCGAACTGTACCAGGCATAATCTGCAATTGGATAATCCAATCTTAATTGACATGAGGGCTTTGGCAGTAACTCGTCTTTACAACTAGTCATTAAAACTAAAAATGCGAAAGCAAATAACAAACGGCTGCTAATTTTTTTCATGTTAAATTTTTACTCAAGTGTGACTTTTAATTGTTTAATTCTCTTTCTATCAACAGATTCAATAGTAAAACTAACTGTTGAGAAATGAATTTTTTGCCCTTTCTTCGGAAAATTTCCCAAAATTTCTAATACAAACCCCGCTAAAGTTTCGGCTTCACCCTTGTTATTTTCAAAAGTTTCCTCCTCAACTTCAAGTATCCTATAAAAATCTTTGAGATTTGTTTTGCCTTCAAAAAGGAAAACTTTATCATCCAATTGGGAGTAATTTAAACTTTCATTATCAAATTCGTCGGAAATATCTCCAACAATTTCTTCAATCACATCTTCAAGTGAAACCAATCCAGATGTTCCTCCATATTCATCAACCACAATTGCTAAATGACTTTTCTTACTTTGAAATTCTTTAAGTAAATCATCCAGTTTTTTATTTTCAGGCACAAAAAAGGGTTCTCTCAATAACGCTTTCCAGTCAAAATCCTTTTTATTAATATGAGGAATTAAATCCTTAACAAACAATACCCCTTCTATATGATCAATATTCTCTCTAAAAACTGGAATTCTAGAATAGCCTTTCTCAACAATTTTATCATAAATTTCAGCAAAAGTTTCATTAATCTCAAGTGCAAAAATGTCAATTCTTGGACTCATTACTTGTTTAGTATCAGTATTGCCAAATGAAACAATTCCCTCCAAAATTTTCTGTTCTTCAGTAGAAGTGTCTTCAGTAGAAGTTAATTCTAGTGCTTGAGATAATTGATCTACCGAAATGCTTGACTTTTGTTTCCCCAGTTTTTCTTGTAAAAACATACTAACCGATCTCATTGGATAACTTATTGGGGAAAGGAATTTATCTAAAAAATAAATCGGATTGGCTACAAATTTAGAGAACTGAATATTATTTCTACTCGCATAAATTTTAGGTAAAACTTCACCAAATAAAAGAATGAGAAAAGTTACCAAAATCACTTCTAAAATAAACTTGATGATTTCAGATTCAATTACTGAAAAAATAGAATTGCCAACAAATGAAAAAATTATCACAACTCCAATATGACTAAAATTATTAGCTACTAGAATTGTTGCTAAAAGTTTCTTTGGTTTTTGTAATAATTTTGAAATAACATTTGCTTTTGTAGCATCTTGTTTAAATAGTATGCTAAGATCTTTTTGGGTTAATGAAAACATGGCTACTTCAGCCGCAGAGACCATTGCCGAACAAAATAAAAAAAAGACAATCGCTAAAATGCCAAAGACAGTATTGAAGTCTATTCTTGCAAAAAAATTGATACTGGGCTCTGGGTCCAATGAGTGATGGATTAGTTAAACAATATTAAAAAGGCAAATCATTTTCGGGTACTTCGGGAAGTTTTTCTTCAAAATCATTACTTTTTTGATCTGAATTAGGTGAAGATTTTAGTCCGTCGAGTTCTCTTTTAACGGTTAAAAATGTGAATTCTGTAACTTGTATTTCGGTGGTGTATTTGGTAGAACCGTCTTCAGCCTGCCATTGTCTTGATTTGATTCTGCCTTCCACATAAATTTTGTCTCCCTTTGACAAATATTTTTCACACAATTCAGCAGCTTTATTCCGAACAACTAGATTGTGCCACTCGGTAGATGTTATTTTTTCATTAGTTTGTTTATTAACATAAACTTCATTAGTGGCTAAAGGAAAGCGACCAATACAATTTCCGCCCTCAAAATAATGCATTTTTACAACGTCACCAAGATGACCAATTAACATTACTTTATTTAAAGTTCCACTCATTTCTTAAAAAATAATTAACATTTTCAAAGCTACTACATTTTTTTTAGATTTAAAACCATTCTTTTTCAATAAAATTATAAAGCACAATAGGGAAAGGGAAATTTGAAGCAGCTTCTTGAGAAATGCCATTTGAAAGCAAACCAATAACTTGTACTTTCCAAAATCGAATAAACAGATGCTGGTGAGAAAGTTTATGACAAATTTGCTCCAAATTATGCAATTTGATCTCTTGTATCGCATTCGGGACAAACTGTTGTTTTTCAATTAAATTAAAAATTTCTTGATCACTCTCATTAATTGAGGTTTCAATAACTGGGAACTCATACAAATTATACCAAATCCCTTTTGAGGTTCTTTTAATAATAATGGTACTATTAATATCGTCTGAAAAGACAATATAATTTAAATAACGATGGGTTACTTTACTTTTTTTTGTTTTTACAGGAAAATCGGATACTCTTTTTGCTTTAAGTGCAAGGCAACTTTCATTTAACACACATGTGAGACAATTTGGATTCTTTGGCAAACACATCAAAGCACCAAATTCCATAATGGCTTGATTAAATATATTAGCCTCCCCTATTGGTAATAATTCATTTGCTAATTGTATGAACTCACTTTTTGAAGCATTAGAAGAAATATCGGTTTCAATAGCAAAATAACGCGAAAGGACTCTAAATACATTTCCGTCAACAACCGGTACATTTTCATTATAAGCAAAAGAGGCAATAGCAGCTGCAGTATATTGCCCTACACCTTTTAATTGAAGTAAATCAAGATATGTGTTTGGAAATACCCCATTAAAATTAGTTACTATATGTTTAGCTGTATGGTGTAAATTTCTTGCCCTTGAATAATAACCCAGACCTTGCCATAATTTTAAAATAGCTTCTTCCTCTGCATTGGCAAGGTCAAAAACCGTTGGAAAGGCATGAGTAAACCTTAAAAAATAGGGTAATCCTTGAGCTACTCTAGTTTGTTGAAGTATAATTTCAGACAACCAAATTGTATACGGATTGGTAACATTGCGCCATGGCAAGTCCCGTTTGTTTTGTAAATACCAATTAATTAGTGTCTTAGAAAATTCCATGCTAAAATTGTGGATCACAAAAATAATTCTTTATGTGATTAAATTTTAATAGATTATGCTTGAAATATTGTTTTTATTATTCATATATTTGCAACCTTAAAAAAAATTCATAATTAATTATTAAATACGAAAAAAATGACCAAAGCAGATATCGTAGCAAAGATTTCGGAAAAAAAAGGACTTGAAAAAGGTGATGTTCAAGCAGTAGTTGAAGCTTTCATGGAAGAAGTTAAAACTTCTCTAGAATCGGGAAACAACGTTTATTTAAGAGGGTTTGGTAGTTTTATTGTCAAAACTAGAGCAGAAAAAACAGGTAGAAATATTTCAAAAAACACTACCATCAAAATTCCAGCACACAATATTCCAGCATTCAAACCTGCAAAAATATTTGTAGAGGCAATAAAAACTAACACCGAAGTAGCAGTATAACACTGATTTATTAATCGCAAAATTCATTAAAATGCCAAGTGGTAAAAAAAGAAAAAGACATAAGGTAGCTACGCACAAGAGAAAAAAACGTGCAAGAGCTAACCGTCACAAAAAGAAAAAGTAGTTAAAAACTACTTTTTCTTTTTTTAGAAAACGTTCATTGAAATTGATAGTTAGACTTTAGTTTTATCTAAACTAACTACACCGGGTAAATTAATACCTGTTTAAAATGTTTAATCCATCCTTGTATAATCACAGTATATGATTTAAAGTAAACTTTAAATCATATAATAATCTGTTAAAGACTTGGATAAAAATTTACAAAGTGAATAAAGAACTAATCATTAGATCTAGTGCTGACGCTGTAGATTTTGCCTTATTAAAAGATGGAAAACTGATTGAATTACACAAAGAAAAAGAAACAAGCAACTTTCAAGTTGGCGATATTTTTATAGCCAAAATAAGAAAACCCGTTGCAGGATTGAATGCTGCTTTTGTAAATGTTGGCTACGAAAAAGATGCCTTTTTACATTATCATGACTTAGGTCCAAGTTTTGCTTCTTATTTGAAATTCATAAAACTTGTAAGCACAAGTAAATTAAAAGATTTCTCCCTAAAAAACTTTAAGTTTGAAAAAGAAATTGATAAAGACGGCGCAGTATCAGACATACTGAATGCCAATCAATCAATATTAGTACAAGTAGTGAAAGAACCTATTTCTACAAAAGGCCCAAGAATAAGCTGTGAGCTATCATTCGCCGGCCGATTTTTAGTTTTAGTGCCTTTTTCTGATAGAGTTTCTGTTTCGCAAAAAATAGAAAAAAAAGAAGAAAAAGATCGTCTAAAAAAACTAGTACAATCTATCAAACAAAAGGGTTTTGGTGTTATTGTGAGAACAGTAGCCGAAGGCAAAAACACAGCCGAATTAGAAAAAGATTTGCAGAACTTAATGAATAGATGGACTGCAATGAGTAAAAAATTACAAACTGCACATCATCCGTCCAAAGTATTAGGTGAGCTCAACAAAGCTTCCTCCATACTTAGAGACGTATTCAATGATACTTTCACAAGTATTCAAATAGATGATGAAGAGTTGTATCAAGAAACAAAGGACTATTTAGCCGAAATAGCTCCTGAAAAACAAAATATCGTTAAGTTTTATCAGTCGAAAGACACACCATTGTTTGAAAAATATCATATCGAAAGGCAAATTAAAACATCTTTCGGGCGATCTGTATCAATGAACAAAGGCGCTTATTTAATAATTGAGCACACCGAAGCATTACACGTTATAGACGTTAATAGTGGCAATCGCTCAAATAAAGCCAATAATCAAGAAGATACCGCTTTAGAAGTAAATATGATAGCAGCCGCTGAAATTGCAAGGCAATTACGTCTGCGTGACATGGGCGGAATTATTGTTGTCGATTTTATTGATATGAAAGACCCAAACAATCGACAAGTCTTGTTCAACTTCCTAAAAGAAGAAATGAGCGATGATAAAGCGAAACACAAAATCTTACCGCCCAGTAAATTTGGTTTAGTCCAAATGACTAGACAAAGGGTAAGACCAGAAGTTAATATTGAAACAAGAGAGGAAAATCCAAATAATTTGAGAAGTGATATAGATGCACCAATACAAATTATAGATAAAATAAACTTCGAACTTGAAAAAATAATTAACAGCCATAAAAAAGTGATACTTAATGTACATCCATTTGTGGCAGCATACCTTAAAAAAGGTTTTCCATCAATACGTTCAAAATGGTTTTTTGAACATAAAAAATGGGTGAAAATCATACCGCGTGATGCTTACACGTATCTGGAATATCACTTCTTTAATGATAAAGGAGATGAAATTTCTGAATAATAATAAAAACCGTTTCGTTTTATACGAAACGGTTTTTTTTTACCCCTTTTGTCTTGTCCTGAAATAGCGACCCAAATAACTAGTTTGAGATATTTACTGGAAAACTAACATCAGCATCGGTGGCACCCCCTGCATTAGTAATGTCTCCGGTTGACACTCCTAATGCCGATTTGTTAGGTAAATGTCTTAAAGTTACCGTTAGGTTTCCGACTCCAACATTACCGGTCGTTAAATTAAACGTCAAACCAATTGGTTTTCCGTTCAAATCAAGGTCAGTGTAGGTAATTGTTCCTAATCCTGCCGCAAGTTGGTAAAAAACTTGATGGTCTGCACCTTCTTCTGCAACTTCTAAAGTAATGTCTCCTGCCGGAGATTGTGTTTCGTTTAAAAAAGCAACAGCACCTGTATAAGTGATATTGGGAGCTAAATTACCGCTTGCCGTAACTGCCGGTGGGTTTGGCCCATCACCATCTAAATCTCTTGATGTAAGGGCAATCACTTGCCCCCCTCCTGTTAATGTTAGCGAAACAGTTGTGATAACTTCCTCTTCGTTAACCGGATTGCTGGTGTCGTTGGTGCAAGAATGTATAAAGAACTGAGTAACTAATACAATTGCTAAAACTCTATATTTTTTCATTTTATTTTTATTTTAATAATTAATTTTTAATTGAAATTGAAAATTTCTCCCCAATTCATCGGAGAAAAAACGTTGTCTATTTAAATAATCTCTGTATTTAGTATTTAAAAGGTTAGACACAGAAAAACCTATTGTTCCCATAACTTTATTCGTTAATTTGATTTGAAAATCAGAATTAAAATGCAAAACATGATAAGCTGGTGGCGGTGTGCTTATATCAACCTCAACAGGAATTAGAACATTATCTACTATTATATTTGTGATAAAATTATTATTTGGAAAATTGTTTTGTCTAAAAACAAATTCACTTTGCAGTTCTAGATTTAAATTATGCCAGCTTTTTTGATGAAATTGAATTCGATTATTAATAGTTAATGGTGGCATATCAATAAGGGCTTTATTGAAAGTTTTGTCTTTCCCTAAAACATAAGAAACCATTAATTTATGCTGCCATTTTTCTATAATTTTCCAATCAAAATTAACATCAATACCTGTTAATAAAGCATCTACCTGTTGATATTCCCATACAGGAAAGGCCCCGCGAATAGTTGTTTCAAATCCAACAGGCCTTAAAAAAATATAATCCTCTATATAATTTAAAAACGGATTCACATTAAACGCTACCCTTTTCCAGTTTTTTGTCAGAGATGTGCCTATTTTATTTGACTTTTCTTGTTTTAACCCCAAATCACCTAGCTCAATCATAGCATTTGAGTGGTGCAATCCATCACTGAAAAATTCAGAAGGATTGGGATTTCTAATCGCATGACTGATATTAAAATACCACTCATAATCAGAGTCAAATGTATACTGCGTTCCAATACTTGCTGCAAAATTGTGGAAAATGAAATTTGGCTTTGTCAACCACTGCGTTCCGTAGTCTGCAGTAATAAATGAATCAAATTGAGGGCTATAATTGCGCTCATTCCACCGTGATTTTAAATAATATTTGGTTGCTTCTATGGATGAAAAATCATATCTAACACCTGCCTCAACAGAAAAATTTTCAGAGATATGCGTATCAACTATTGAATAAATCCCAACATCAAACTTGTTATAAGATGGAATTAACGGTCGAACTCCAGTATTTGGATTTGCTGTGTTATTTTGATAGGATCCCAAAAAACCTGACTTAAAACCCCAATCTTGAGAGATTAATTTATAATCCGCTGTAAATGTATGAGTCATTAAATTTAAATCTAAAGCAGGTCTTAAATCGCTAACGCCTGTGCGCAAATCAAATTCTTTTCGATTATTAAATTGAAAGGCATATTGAATGGATAACTTTTCCTTGTCATTAAACAAATAATTATAATTCAATTTTGCTAAATGATGTTGAACATTTTGCTTAGGATTATTTACAGCATATGTGAAATCATTTTCTGCCAACGGTAATTGATTGTCAATTGCGTTATTCAAATCTGTCACATTTCCTAAATGTGAAGCGCTCAATATTCCCAAGGCAGCTGAATACAAGCTATAATAAACCGAAACATCATACTTTTTACCTATATACTTTACATCGCCAGAAAAGTTAACTTCTCTATTCCCTGTATTCGATAAATTATATGCCGGGGCTTGTCTATCACCAAAATATTTAAAAGTTCCTTGGGCATTCCAACTCCAATCACAAAAATTTCCTTTATGCAAACTTGAAGATAGTGCTCCTCCTCTGCCATTAGACTCCAAAGTCATAATAGTTTTACCAAAAAGTGTATCTGTTTTTGTTATTAAAGGCTCAACAATGACCAGCCCTGCAATAGCGTCACCACTGTATTGCAATCCAGAGGCACCTTTAATCACGGTGATTTTCCCTGCCGAATTTGGATCAAGGTTTGGAGCATGCTCCGTGCCCCATTGTTGGTCCTCTAGTTTTACATTATTATTAAAAATAATAACTCTACTACTATGCAAACCATTAATTATTGGCTTTACAATGGTCGTCCCTGTTTTTAATAGTGAAACTCCAGAAACTTCTTTCAGAACATTCCCAAAAGACTGACTGCTATACTTTTCAATTGTTGACGCTTTAATTTTTTGTTCAGAAACAGAATGATTGTAATAATTGTCTTTATGCTTCAATACAACTTCTTCAAGCTGCCTACTAGATCTGGACATTCTAAAATTTAACTCCATTGAATTATTTAAACCAATAATTGTATCAATAGAAATGTAACCAACATTGGTTATCAAAATCTTTATTGATCCATTTGGAATATTAGTAATCCTATAAGTCCCGTCGCTTTTTGAACTCGTGGATTTTGATGCTATATGAATATGGCTTTTAGCTAAAGCCATATTATTTTCATCAACTATTTTTCCGCTTACTGTGTTTTGACTATGGGTAGATAGAAAACAGCATAAGCAAAAAAGCAGAGTTATTTTTTGCATTTGATATGATTAAGTTATGAATCTGATGCGATTATTAACTTATTTTTGGTGGGCCACGAAGCTGGAAAGAGGTTCCTTTGTAAAATAAAATTACCTGTTCCTCATAGTAAAAAATTGGAGTGCTGTAATTGTTATTTAAACAAATGAAAAAAGATTTAATACTGGGCTTAATTGAATGACTAAAGGCAAACTCACATGTAAAACATTTTTCTAATCCACTATGAGAATGGTTAAGAACAGATTTATTCTTGTAAATTTGATGGTAACATTTCTTTTCGGAAAATTGCTTAACTAAATGGCCAAAAGAGTCTAAAGATTGGAATGATATTGCAAGCAATATGATCAATCCCATCCATGCATTAGTCAAAATTATTTTTTTCTTCATAGCTTGTAAATATAGCCTTTCGTAAAAGAAATAAGTTTAATTTATATAAATTTTATGATCTAATAAGTCTGCGAAACTTATTAAAGTAGCTTGTGATCAACTAAATATTCAGCTATTTGTATCGTATTGGTAGCAGCACCTTTTCTTAAATTATCAGCTACAATCCACATATTTACTGCATTTGCCCTACTTTCATCTCGGCGAATTCTGCCAACAAAAACCTCATCTTTGCCTTGTGCAAAAAGAGGCATTGGATAAGAATAGGTTTCTTTATCATCCTGGACTACTACACCAGCTGTGTTTTCTAATATATTTCTCAACTCGTCTAAATCGAAATCAGTTGAAAACTCAATATTTACAGCTTCACTATGCCCTCCCACAACAGGAATACGAATAGCAGTTGCCGTAACGGCTAAAGAACTATCTCCAATTATCTTTTGCGTTTCCCTAACGAGTTTCATCTCTTCCTTTGTGTACCCATTTTCTTCAAAACTGTCACATTGTGGAATTGCATTTTTATGAATTTGATATTTATAAGCCATTTCTCCTTTTATGCCTTGATACTCATTTTCTAATTGCTGAACCGCTTTGACACCTGTTCCGGTTATGGATTGATAAGTAGAAACTACCACGCGCTTTATTGTGTATTTTGCATGTAATGGCGCTAAAACCATTACCATTTGAATGGTAGAACAATTTGGATTTGCAATAATTTTATCTTGAATGGTTAGTTCATTTGCATTTATCTCAGGGACAATTAATTTTTTTGTAGGATCCATTCTCCATGCTGATGAATTATCAATTACGGTAGTTCCCGCAGCAGCAAATTTTGGTGCCCATACTAAAGATGTTTCTCCTCCCGCAGAAAAAAGAGCAATATCTGCTTTCATCTCTACAGCGGTAGACAAACTAACAACCTTATAATTTTTTCCTTGAAATGTAATTTCCTTTCCAACTGATTTTTCCGATGCAACCGGAATTAACTCTGTAACAGGAAAACTTCGCTCTGCTAATACCTTAAGCATAACTTCACCAACCATACCGGTTGCGCCAACTACTGCAACTTTCATATTATTATTTTAAAATTCTTAATTTTTTCGAATCACAAAAATAGTGAGAAAAACAACTTCTTCATTTACTAGGGTAAACAATAAATTATTCTCTATAAAAAACACGTTTTACGCGTTGGGAAATACTTGTCAAAATCTCATAAGGTATTGTATTTAATTGTTTCGCCATAAAATTTACAGTAGGGTTTTCGCCAAAAATGACAACTTCAGTTCCTTCTTTGCATTCTATATCAGAGACATCAACCATTAACATGTCCATACAAATACTCCCTATTATTTTAGCTTCTTTATTATTTACAACAACATACCCAACACCTTGTCCCCAACTTCTATGAATTCCGTCAGCATAACCAATTGGAATAGTAGCAATTTTTGTATTTTTAGAAGCAATAAATCGTCTGCCATAGCCAACGGATTCATCTTTTTGAATTGTTCTTATTTGAGAAATTACTGATTTTAAAACCCCTACTTGCAAAAGATCTTTTTGTTCGACAGGGTCATTAGAAATGCCATATAGCCCAATTCCTAATCGGACCATATCAAATTGAGCTTCACTATAGTTGGTAATTCCAGAAGTATTTAAAATATGCCTTATGGGCGAAATTTCTAGTGCTGACATAATATAATCTGACAGTTTTTTAAACAAAGCAATTTGTGACTTTGAAAAGCTATCGTGATTCAAATCGTCACTAGTAGCCATGTGAGAAAGAATACTCTTGATTTGCACGGTTTGATTGTCTTTTAAAATACTAATAAGTTCACTTAAATGTGGTTCTTCAAATCCCAACCTATGCATCCCAGTGTCAATTTTTATATGAATTGGAAAATGCTTCAATTTCTTTTGCTCTGCAATTTTCAGGAAAGCTTTTAACCCTTTTATGGAATAAATTTCAGGCTCTAGATTATACTGAATTATAGATGAAAAACTGGTAGATTCTGGATTTAACACCATAATTGGAGTAGCTATTCCAGCATTTTTTAGCAAAACCCCTTCATCTGCGAAAGCAACTCCCAAATAATCCAATTTATGATGCTCTAGTAATTTAGCTATTTCAAAACCCCCATTCCCGTAACTAAATGCTTTAACCATAGCCATCATTTTTGTTTTTGATGACAATTTTGATTTATAATAGTTTAAATTATGACTTATTGCATTTAAGTTAATTTCTAATACGGTTTCATGTGTTTTTTCAGTAAGCATCGACACAATTTCTTCAAAATGAAAATCGCGAGCCCCTTTTATAAGAATGGTTTCATTTTCGAAGTTTAAGTTATCGGAAGCTGTTGTAAAATCGGAAACATCATTAAAAGCAACGGAGTTGATAAACTTATTTTTAAATAAACTTATGACTTTTCCAATAACTATTACTCGGTTAATTTTATTTGAAATTATTAATTGGGAAACTTGTGAATAAAGTTCATCGTTGGATAAACCACTTTGATAAATATCGGATAAAATAATTGTTTTCTTTTTATGTTGTTTTTGATTTTCTAAAAAATCTAATGCGATTTTTAAAGATTGAAAATCTGAACTATAGCTGTCGTCAATAAGTGTTGTGTTGTTACAGCCTTTTTTTAACTTTAGCCGCATTTCTACTGGATACAACTGACTCATCCTTGTTTGGATAATTTGGTGATTATAACCCAAATAAAGCATAAGCATTAAACAGTTAACGGCATTTTCTATTGATGCTTGGTCTAGAAATGGAATTCTAATTACAAATGTTTCTTCCCTATAGGTAGCTTCTATTTCTGTTAATTCACCAACACTTTTTTTTGTAATAAAAACATCTGAACTTTTATCGTTTGAACACCAGCTAAACGTTTTTATCTTTGGATTAATAAAAGCAAAAATTGATTTGTTTTTATTTAAAATTAATACATTAACAGAGTTAAAAAGTTTGAGCTTCTCTTTTATTTTTTCTGCTACGCTTGTGAATCCTTCGTCGTGAGCCGAACCAATATTTGATAATATTCCTATAGTGGGTTGGATAATCTTTTGAAGTTTTTCCATTTCACCTGTTGAAGAAATTCCCGCTTCAAATATTCCTAAATTATGTTTTTCATTAATGCCTAGTATTGAAAGTGGAACCCCTACTTGAGAATTATAACTTTTAGGACTACGAATTACATTATAATCTGGATTTAATAAAAAATTGAGCCACTCCTTAAGGATTGTTTTACCGTTGCTTCCAGTTATTCCAATTATTGGGAATTCAAACTGACTTCTATAAAAGGCAGCAAAGTTTTGTAACGCTACAAGCGTATCGTCAACAACCAAAAAATTTACAGGACTAACTATATTTTCAGGGATTTTAGTAACCACAAAATAATGGACCCCTTTTAAAGTTAACTCATTAATAAAGGAATGCCCATCATGATTTGGGCCAGAAATGGCAAAGAATAGTGTGGCATCACCATTTTGTAGGGAACGACTATCTATTGAGATATTTTCAATGACAGCTGAATCACTTTTTCCAACCCATTGGGCTTTGATGATTGAAATGATATTTCGAATAGTTAGTGTCAAGTATAGGATATATTTCTAATCAGACAAATGCTCTGGATCTTTGACTTCCATATTTTGTCTGATTGCATTAAAGTAAGCAGCACGACTTAGGGGTTCATACTCCTCTGTTTCACCAAGCAAAACTAATTTATCGTTATCATTTTTTCTAAAACTATATTGAGCCAAATTTCCTGTACGTGTGCAAACTGCATGTACTTTTGTAACATATTCTGCAGTGGCCATTAAAGCAGGCATAGGACCAAAGGGGTTTCCTTTGAAATCCATATCTAATCCAGCTACAATAACTCTAATTCCAGAATTAGCCAAGTCATTACAAACAGCAACAATTTCGTCATCAAAAAACTGCGCCTCATCTATCCCTACAACATCGCAACCTTGAGCAAGTATTCTAATATTGGCTGCAGCTGGAACGGGACTTGATCGGATTTCGTTTTTATTGTGAGACACAACCATTACTTCATCATAGCGCGTGTCAACGGAGGGCTTAAAAATTTCGACCTTTTGCTTGGCAAACTGTGCTCTTCTTAATCGTCTTATTAATTCTTCCGTTTTACCCGAAAACATTGAGCCACAGATAACTTCTATCCATCCAAATTGTTCTTTATGATTTACTGTATTTTCGAGGAACATTTTTAAATTTTCTTTGTATAATAATGATTTCTTATTATTACTTTGTGAATATGACAAATCGACTCAAAAATTTATTATTTTTACGTCGATTCAAATGTAGAAAATTTTAACCAAATCGAAGTTTCACAAACTAGTATTTTTACAATATAACTTCTTGTTATTGTGTTAAAAATTAAATAAAAAACAAAACTGTCTTATTCCATATTATTTCAAAACTCATGAAAAAAAGATTAGAAGCCGAATTAATTAGTATTGCTCATCGAATTTTAAAACTGAAAAACAGGTCAGAAGTAGACCAGCTCCACAAAGAAACCCAAAAATTACTTGAAACTTTGTCTGTCTTAAAATTCTATCAAGACCACTTTGAAATAGTGAAATCAGAGGTTTCACAAGAAGAATTTGAAGAAAAACTAGCTTTAGGTCATGAAAATGAAACACATGCTGAGGAAACATTAAGTGTTGCTGAGGAAATTGAATTAGCTAGTGATGCAATGGAAACCCCTAAAAAAGAAGAAAAGGAGTTAGAGGAAATAGACGAATCTCCAATTGATTCGGAAGAATTGAATGATACAAACAAGGAAGCCGTTGAAGAGGAATTGAATGATTCAGGAGATAGTGTTGAACCAGCTTTTGAGCCGTTATTTGATTTAGAAGATGAGAGTGTTGAAATTGACTCAATACCCAACTCAACTGATAAAATTGAGGATATTATCGGAAATTATTCACAACCCGAGTTCGTAAAAACAGAAAATGAAACCTTGTTTCCCGATGAAGTCGACACAGCAGAAAATACTAGTTCGGCAGCGATTCCAAATGAGTTAGAAAAAAATGATTCTAAATCCGTTTCCATTGGGTTAAACGATCGCATCGGTTTTGTAAAGCATCTTTTTAATGACAGTAACGAGGATTTCAATCGCGTTATGTCTCAACTAAATACCTTTGGTACTTTTGAAGAAGCCAAAAATTTTATTAATGAAATGGTTATTCCAGATTATGATTATTGGGTTGGACAAGAAGAATATTTTGAGAGATTTATGGTAGTTATTGAAAAAAAATTCCTGTAATCCTGAATTAATTTCAGCATAAAATGAGTAAACTTTTTATAGTTCCAACGCCCATAGGCAATCTTGAAGACATGAGCTTTAGAGCTATTCGCGTTTTAAAAGAAGTTGATTTAATTCTAGCTGAAGACACCCGCACGAGTGGAAAACTCCTTAAACATTTTGAAATTTCTACTCATATGCATAGTCATCACATGCACAATGAACACAAAACAATTGAAAATTTAATAAAGCGGTTGCAGGCTGGAGAAAAAATTGCGCTCATTTCTGACGCTGGAACACCTGCCATTTCAGACCCAGGATTTTTGTTAACTCGAGCTTGTATTGAAAATAATATTGAAGTTGATTGCTTGCCAGGAGCCACAGCTTTTGTGCCAGCTATCGTAAATAGTGGTTTGCCAAATGATCGATTTGTATTTGAAGGCTTTTT
>CAMDSN010000012.1 GCA_945907225.1 Flavobacterium psychrophilum
TATACCAATAATTTCTTGACTATCATTGAGATAGTTTTGCCTTCAGCAGCACCCCCAATTTCTGATGAAGCCAATCCCATTACTTTTCCCATTGACGCTATTCCTGACGCTCCCGTTTCTGCAATTATTTTAGAAACGATTGCTTCTACATCAGAATCTGAAAGTTGTGCCGGAAGGAATTTTTCAATTACAGCTATTTGTGCTAATTCAGGCTCAGCCAAATCAAGCCTGTTTTGAGTGCTAAAAATAGAAGCACTGTCTTTTCGCATTTTTACAAGTTTTTGCAAAATCTTAATTTCATCAGCTTCGGTGATTTCTTCTTTAGCCCCCGAAGAAGTTTGAGCTAATAATATCTCAGATTTGATAGCTCTTAATGCTTCTAAAGCAATGGTGTCTTTTGCACGCATTGCATTTTTCATTTCGTCCATTATGCGTATTGATAAACTCATAGTATAATTTGTTTAAATTAAGAGAATTGAACTCAAAGGAAGTGCGAAGATAAAAAAATAACCCGAAAATTTATTGAAATTTTCGGGTTATTAGTGAGGCATATAAAGGGCTAATCTACATTGTCATGCAAGAACGAATTATTAGTTCGCAACTGGGTATCCTCGTTACTATCAATTCCTAGTGACATTCTTGAATTTGAATTTGATTGCGCATTATTTGATATATCAAGTCCAATCCTTTTATAAGCAGGCTCTTTCTCCATTTCATCAATTTTCATCGCTTTACTAGTGAAATTATAATTAAACTCTCTCATTTTTTTTCTACGGTCATCTGTTCTATGCTTCAATGCCTCAATAGTTAACTCCAGTGGTGAAATATCATCAAAATTATTAGATGCAACTTCTACTCGTTCATCTGTGTCCACTTTCATGGTGATTTTTAATTCCTCAGCTACGGGTTCTTCAATTGATGCAACAGTCTCAAGCTTATTGCTTTCAGTGTTAATCTCAGAATCTGTGAATTCTTCTAAAGAATACCTAACAATTCCCTTCTCTGTAAGCTGAGTAATAGGCACAAGTTCTACTGATTCATTAACTACAATATCATTAATAGTATCTGTTAAATCAAATACAACCCTATTCTCTTCACTTTCCTGAAGAGGCGTTACTGTTTCAACTTTTTCAAAAGGTGTCACAGCTGGCAAATCAAAAGTAAATGTAATTTGATCTTCTTTTATAAGCGCTAGAGGTTCTACTACGTTTATCTCTTTAACTTCTTTGGTTGTTACGATAAAATCAATATCATTTATTGGAGAAACAATTTCAAATGTTACGTCTAAATTTTTAATAAAATGATTCATAGCAATCAATTCATTTTCATCAATAGCGTTAACAATATCGGGAGTATCTATAGAAAATTCGATTTCTTCTTCCACCAATTCATGTACTATCCTTTCTTTTTGAAAGGAAGTTTCCTGGAGTGGCTGAATAACTTCTACTGGTTTTTGGGTTAAATCATGAACTAATTTTTGTTCATCTCCCAATACGTGGAATATCTTCTTTACATCTGTATTTACAATGCCATTTTGTTGTTCTACGTTAAATCCGGTAGCAATAACAGTTACAGAAATAGATTCTCCAAGTGTCTCATCTTCTCCAACGCCCATTATAATATTAGCACCATTACCAGCTTCTGATTGGATGTGGTCATTAATTTCTCCTATTTCGTCAATTGTAATTTCGTTAGTGCCCGAAACAATTAATAGCAAAACATTTTTTGCTCCTGCTATTTTATTATCATCTAGAAGAGGGGAGTCTAATGCAGAAATAATAGCCTCTTTTGCTCTATTGTCTCCATTAGCAGTAGCAGAACCCATAATTGCCGATCCACTGTTAGACAAGACCGTTTTAGCATCTTTTAAATCTATATTTTGTGTATAATGATGTGTAATTACCTCAGCAATTCCTCTTGATGCAGTAGCTAAAACTTCATCTGCCTTTGAAAATCCTTTTTTGAAACCAAGATTTCCAAAAACCTCTCTCAGCTTATTATTATTTATAACTATTAGAGAATCTACTTGTTTTCTTAATTCTTCAACCCCTAAAAGTGCTTGATCATAACGTACTTTACCTTCAAACTGAAATGGTTTAGTTACAATTCCAACTGTTAGAATTCCTCTTTCTTTGGCGAGTTTAGCAATTACAGGTGCCGCTCCAGTTCCTGTTCCACCACCCATACCGGCAGTTATAAAAACCATTTTGGTGTTTGTGTCAAGCATTTTCTCAATATCACCAATACTTTCTATAGCCGATTTTTGACCGATTTCAGGATTTGCTCCCGCACCAAGTCCCTCAGTTAGGCATACACCCAATTGAATTTTATTTGGTACTGGGCTGTTTTGAAGTGCTTGTGAATCAGTGTTACAAACAATAAAATCAACACCGTTTATTCCTTGCTTAAACATATGATTGATTGCATTGCTTCCTCCGCCTCCTACTCCAATAACTTTAATCACATTTGATTGGTTTTTTGGCAAATCAAATGAGATATTTCCAAATTCTGAGTTGCTTGACATATTTTCTTGTTTTATTAGGTTGTATTATATTTTTACGTTTTGACTTATTTTTTTCTACTCGACTTCATCAAGATAGGACTTTATTTTTTCTAAATAGTGTTTAAAAATATTAGGTTTTTCTCCTAGTGGAACTGGCATAGGAGTATCAATATCTTCTTCTGCTGTGTTTAATGGCTGATTTTCAGGAATAACCTCCCTTACTTCATTTTCTTTCCGCTCCTGTTCTGTTTCTATTTTAATAGCACTATTTGAATGGCGTTCAATACCATTCATCACTAATCCAACAGCTGTTGCATATAAAGGGTTCATGATTTCCTCGTTGGTATTATCAGCTAAATGTTCATTTGAATAACCTATTCTTGTATCCATTCCTGTAATATACTCAACCAACTGCTTTATATGCTTTAATTGTGAGCCGCCTCCCGTTAATACAATTCCAGCAATTAACTTCTTTCGTGGCTCTTCATTTCCATAAGCTTTTATTTCTGCATAAACCTGTTCTATAATTTCAATAACACGAGCATTTATTATTTTTGACAAATTCTTTAAAGATATTTCTTTTGGATCTCGGCCTCTTAAACCAGGAATTGATACAATTTCGTAATCTTTATTTTCACCTGGCCATGCAGAACCAAATCGTATTTTTAATAATTCAGCTTGCTTTTCAATAATAGAACAGCCTTCTTTTATATCGTCAGTAATAACATTTCCTCCAAATGGCACTACCGCTGTATGGCGAATAATTCCATCTTTAAATATTGCTAAATCCGTTGTACCTCCACCAATATCGATTAATGCCACACCTGCCTCTTTCTCATCTTGACTCAAAACAGCATCAGCTGAAGCCAAAGGTTCTAACGTTATTCCAGATAGTTCGATATTAGAATCTTTAACACATCGCCCAAGATTTCGAATGGAAGCGGCTTGACCAACTACTATGTGAAAACTAGCTTCTAATCGGGAACCATACATTCCTATTGGCTCTTTAATTTCAGACTGGGAGTCTATTTTATATTCTTGCGGCAAAACATGAATAATTTCTTCTCCTGGCATCATTGCTAATTGCTTAACCTGATCTATCAGTAGCTGTATGTCTTTTTCGTTAATTACTGATTCTGAGTTTGGACGTATTACGTAATCTGTGTGCTGAATACTTCGAATGTGTTGCCCAGCAATTCCTACTACAACATCATTAATTATATAATCTGAATTTTTTTCTGCTTGCTCAATTGCTTGTTGAATAGATTGAATTGTTTGTGTAATATTATTTACAACACCACGAGACACACCCTGACTTTTGGATTTTCCAACTCCCAAAATTTGGAGTTTGCCATATTCGTTTTTCTTCCCGATCATGGCAACTATTTTGGTAGTCCCAATATCTAGTCCAACTGCTATATTTTCTTTTTTCATACCCTTTTATTTTACACAAACAACTTGATTTGCAAACTTCAAGTTAATCTTTTTATATTTTGCCAAAACTGTATCTAAAACTGCCATTTGAAAAAAAGCTTTGTAATTGTTAAATTTCTTTTTACTGTTTATAACTAATCCAAAATCAATTTCAAAATCATAATTCCTATTCGCCATAATTAAACTTCCGTTGGGCAAAATTTTAATTCCAATGATATTTTTTTTTAAAAAATTATCCCCTGAAATTATTTTTAATACTATAGCTAAATCAGCTTTTTTTATCGCATTAATATCGCCTGTTAGAAGCGGAACTCTGGTAGTAAAATTGTCTGACAACGGCATTGCATTTCCCTCACAATCAACATAAAAAGTCCCTTTTTCATTAAACACTCTTCCTAAAGGGGTTTTTTGTTTTACAACAGCCTTGAGAACTCCATCAACACTAACAAAAACATCGGCTTTTTCAATTAATTTTTGTTTGTTAATTTTTACTTCTAATTTCTTCAAATCTAACCCTTCTTTATTGATAGTTTTTAGGTCTTTATTTTTTTCTATTAACAATTTATTAACCATTTCTGATTTTAAAAAAAGTGTGTTATCTCCAACAAAAACAACCTCTGTTTTCTTTATTTTTCGCTTGCCATTTCGGTAAGAAGTAAACGAAAACAGTGAGATAACCGCAATTATCATTAAAAATAATCTGATATTTAACCAAGTTAAAAATTTCATTTGCTTTTTTCTTTTATTGTGAATTTTACCACTCTTTGTTTAATTTTTATCAACACACTTTCTTAGCTTTTTACTTCGATCAATTTAGACTTAATAATTGGCACTAATTCACCAATATCTCCAGCGCCAATTGTCAAAATTATATTGGCATCGGAATCTAAAATTGAGGCTACTAAATTATCTTTAGAACATAACTTTTTATTGTTATTTACAATTTTTGATAATAACCATTTTGACGTTATCCCTTCAATTGGAATTTCTCGAGCTGGATAAATATCTAGTAGTAAAATTTCATGAAATTGTGATAAACTTGTAGCAAATTCGTCTGCAAAATCTCGAGTTCTACTAAACAAATGGGGTTGAAAAATTGCTAATATCTTCCTATTCGGATATAATTCACTCACGGCTTGATAAACTGCATTTATCTCTGTGGGATGATGCGCATAATCGTCAATATAAATTAGACTGTCTTCTTTAATTTGATAAGAAAACCTTCTTTGAATTCCTTTGAAAGAAGCCAAGGCTCTAGCAATGTACTTGGTTGGGGTACCATAAGTCTTTGCCATTGCTAAAGCCATCAAGGCATTCATTAAATTGTGCCTGCCTGGAAGACTAAAATATAAATTCTCCATATTTCCATCAGGGGTTAGTACATCAAAAACATAAGCACCATTTTCAATCTTAATATTATGGGCCATAAAAAGCACCTTTGAACCTGATTTAAAATTGGGTTTAGTGTCACAAATCGCCACTTGTATTCCATTTAGTTCTATTCCTTCAGGTGTAAATAATTTTTTCTTATCAATTATTTTATTTGCAAAATCGGAAAAAGAGACTTCAAGTTCGGCGTGATTCGAATAAATATCTAAATGATCGGCATCCATAGAGGTAACGCAAGCAATATCAGGATGTAGTTGTAAAAAAGAGCGGTCAAACTCATCTGCTTCAACAACCGTTATCGTTTTTCCGTTTCCAATTAAGTTAGAATTATAATTTTCTACAATACCCCCCACAAAAGCGGTAACATCTGCACCACTTTCAAATAAAATATGTCCTAAAATAGCCGAAGTAGTTGTCTTCCCGTGGGTTCCTGCTACAGCAAAACAAAAAGTATCTTTAGTTATAATCCCTAAAACTTCTGCCCGTTTTTTAACCTCGTAATTATGAGCTAAAAAGTAACTCCATTGAGCGTGTGAATTTGGTATAGCTGGAGTTATGACCACCAAAGTATTATTAGCTAAAAAATTTGTGGGTATCAAACTAACATGGTCGTCAAAATAAATTACCATTCCACTAGCAACTAATTCATCTGTAAGTGATGTAGGTGTTTTGTCATAACCCGATACATTCTTCCCAATAGATTTGAAATACCTAGCCAAAGCACTCATCCCGATGCCTCCTATTCCAATGAAATAAACATTATGTATCTGATTACTATCCATTTTCATTCTATTTCAATTTCCGAATTTGGCAAAGCACCCCCTATTAATTTTTCTATTTGTTCAACGATGGCTAATGTAGCATTAGGACGAGCTAGTTTTTTAATGTTTAAACTCAAGCTCGTTTGTAAATTTATATCCGAAACTAATTTTGCAAATACCGACTGAAAGTCAATATCTAAATCAGCTTCTTTGATTAATAATGCGCCCCCTTTTTCAGTAATGGCGAGTGCATTTTTGGTTTGATGATCTTCGGCGACATTAGGCGATGGAATAAATATTACAGGTTTTCCAACCAAACATAATTCAGAGACAGAGGAAGCTCCAGCACGTGAAATAATGAAGTCAGATGCTGCATAAGCGAGATCCATTTTTTCTATGAAAGGAACCACCTCAACAAAAGATAAATCTGAAATATTTTTGTAAATGTCAAAATATAAGGAGCCACATTGCCAAATTATTTGGATATTGGTTGAAACTATTGCGTTTACTTCTTTTGCTAATAATTGATTTAATCTTCTAGCACCTAAACTTCCTCCAAGTACTAAAAGTGTTTTTTTATTTGAATCTAAATTAAAATAGCGTAATGCCTCCTCACGTTTGGAATGGATTGATAACAAATCCTGTCGAACTGGATTACCCGTTAAGATAATTTTATTTTTCGGGAAGAATCGTTCTAATTTTTCGTAGGCAACGCAAATTATATTTGCTTTCCTACTCAATAATTTATTTGTGATTCCGGGATAAGAATTTTGCTCTTGAATTAAAGTTGGGATATTCAAACTATTTGCCATTTGAACTAGGGGTCCACTTGCAAAACCGCCAGTACCAATTACGACATTTGGCTTAAATTGGTTAATTATCTTTCTAGATTTGAGTAAACTACTGATTAATTTTATGGGGAAAATTAAATTTTGGAAGGATAGTTTTCGTTGTAACCCGGCGATCCATAAACCTATAATATTATAGCCTGCCTGAGGCACTTTTTGCATTTCCATTTTGTCTTTGGCGCCAACGAATAGAAACTTTGAATTGGGAAAACGGAACTTTAATTCGTTTGCAATTGCTATCGCAGGATAAATATGACCACCAGTACCTCCTCCACTTAAAATAAATCGAAGTTCACTTCGAGTCAGATTAGATCCACTATCAATACTATTTGCTTCTATTTGGCTATGCGATATCAAAACGGTTTATTTTTTTTTAAAATGGGTTCTAGCGGGTTGGCTTGGTCAATAATGGAAAAATCTTCCTTCTTATCATCATTGTTACTTTCATTTTCTTCCTCTAATAATTGTTTATCAATTAATCGCTTTAAGGCCTCATCCCTTTTTTTAGTTTCTGCTAATTCCTCTGCAATCTCATCTTCCTTTTTAGTGACATTTAGTATAATACCGAGCGCTATACAGGTAACCCAAATAGAACTTCCACCGCTACTAATTAAAGGTAGCGTTTGACCCGTTACTGGAAGTAAATCAACGGCAACTCCCATATTGGTTATGGCCTGAAAAATGATTGGAAATCCTAGGCCCACTACTAATAATTTTCCGAAAAGTGTGTTGGATCTTCGTGCCGCTACCATAAATCGTATTAACAACAAAAGATAAATTAACAAAACCGTTATCCCCCCGAACAAGCCGTATTCTTCAACAATAATTGCATAAATAAAGTCTGAGGAAGATTGGGGTAAAAAATTCTTTTGAACACTTTTTCCAGGACCAAGACCATAAACGCCTCCTGTTGCAATAGCGGTTTTTGCTAATTCTATTTGATATTTATCTTTGTTTGGCTGGTCTCCAAAAAAATTATCCATTCGAGCAATCCATGTATCTACTCGATTAGGAAAAGCATCTGGATAAGTTTTTATTACCATTACAAAGAATATCAATCCAATTAATCCGGCGCCAATAATTAGCCCAATATATTTTAGAGGATATTTACCAATAAATACCAATATGAGCACCATTGTAAAAATTAAAGCTGCAGTAGAAAAATTGGCAGGTAAAATTAATACTACGGTAATAAAAACCGGCATCCATAATTCCCATACCGAATTTTGGAACGTTATTGGAATTTCTCTTTTCTTGGAAAGATAATTAGCAACATATATATATAAAACTAAAGATGCTATTGTTGATGTTTGAAAAGAAAAAGAAGTAAAAGGGATGATCAACCATCTACTTGCATTCGCTCCCCCTATAACATTTCCTTGATACAAAGTAAAAAAAAGCAACAACCAAATAACAGGCAGTAAAAATCTTGATAAACGTTTAAAATAATTATACGGAATCCTATGAACATTATATAAAATAAAAAATCCAACAATCACTTGAGCGCCGTGTTTTATTAAATAGCTAAAAGCGTTTTCAATTCCTTCAGCTTTAAAGGCCAAGTTACTACTTGCACTGTAAACAGACATGAATGAAAAAAGAGCCAATAGTGCAACAAATGCCCAAATTACTTTATCTCCTTTAAGACTATTTACTATTTCTTTCATTTTATTTATGCTAAATTTTGACGCTTGCTTTGGCCTTTACTTAATCCAAACTATTTAATTTTATAAATTTTTAACAGCCGCTTTAAATTGATTGCCTCGATCTTGGTAATCTTGAAATAAATCAAAACTAGCGCAAGCAGGTGATAATAAAACCGTATCCCCTTTTTCTGCTAAATGCTTGGCTGTAACTACTGCATCAAACATATTATCAACTTCAACCATCATCTCAACAACATTCCCAAAAGCATCAATTATCTTTTTATTATCTACACCAAGGCAAATAATTGCTTTTACTTTTTCATGAACCAAAGACATAATTTCGTTATAATCATTTCCTTTGTCAACACCACCAAGAATCCAAACTGTAGGAGCAGTCATACTTTCCAATGCAAAAAAAGTAGCATTTACATTCGTAGCTTTACTATCATTGATGTATTGTACATTTTGAATTTTTAATACTTTTTCTAAACGGTGTTCTACTCCTTGAAAATTTGACAAACTCTCTCGAATAGTGTCTTTCCTAATTTTCATCAATTGTGCAACAGAAGTGGCTGCCATAGCATTCTTGGTATTGTGCTTTCCTTCTAAAGAAATGTCTCCAATTTTCATTTCAAATTCCTCGTTGTTGATAATAATATCCATAGTTTCGTTTTTTATAAATGCCCCGTTTTTAAACGTTTTTGTTAGTGAAAATGGGATTAATTGTGCTCTTGTTTTATTTTTTGTTAACCATTCAGAAATTGCAATATCGTCAGCATCATAAATGAGATAATCGTCTTCGGTTTGGTTCATTGTTATTCTAAACTTTGAAGCGATATAGTTTTCATATTTATATTCGTATCTATCTAAATGGTCCGGACTTATATTTGTTATTATGGCTATATCGGGTTTGTATTTAATGTTACCATCTAACTGAAAACTGCTCAACTCTAATACATAAAAATCATAATTTTCTTCAGCTACTTGCCATGCAAAACTTTTACCAACATTACCACCTAAACCAATATTCAAACCCCCTGATTTCAAAAGATGATAGGTTAACATGGTTGTAGTTGTTTTTCCATTACTTCCAGTTATACCAATTGTCTTAGCCGTTGTGAATTGCGAGGCAAATTCAATCTCAGAGATAACAGGAATAGCTTTCTCTAAAAGTTTTTTGACTAGTAAAACATTATCCGGAATTCCCGGACTTTTTACAACCACATCTGCGTTTAATATTTGGCCTTCAGAATGGCATTGATCTTCCCATTTAATTTGATAATTTGTAAGAACTTGTTTGTACTTTTCATTAATTTTTCCCAAGTCAGAAACAAAAACATCGTAGCCCTGTTTCTTTCCTAAAATAGCTGCACCAACACCACTTTCGCCACCACCCAGTATCACCAAACGCTCCATTATCTTAATTTTAATGTCACTATAGATACTATGGCGAGCATGATTGCCACAATCCAAAATCGGGTTACAATTTTAGTTTCATGATATCCTTTTTTCTGATAGTGATGATGAAGTGGAGCCATTAGAAAAATTCGTTTTCCTTCTCCAAAGCGATTTTTGGTGTATTTGAAATAAAAAACTTGAAGGATTACAGATAAATTTTCTGCAAAAAATATTGCGCACAAAACTGGCAATAACATTTCTTTACGGGCAGATATTGCTAAAACGGCAATAATTCCCCCAATTGTTAGACTACCCGTATCGCCCATAAAAACACTTGCAGGATAAGAATTATACCAGAGGAATCCCACTAAGGCCCCTACAAATGCGGAAATGAAAACGGTCATTTCTCCCGAATTAGGAATATACATGATATTCAAATAATTGGATAATATTAAGTTTCCGGATACGAAAGTGAATATTCCTAATGCTAAAACTGATATAGCGGAAGTTCCAGCAGCCAATCCGTCAATGCCGTCAGTTAAATTGGCGCCATTAGAAACCGCAGTGATAATAAAAATAACAATAGGGATAAATACCAACCATGCCCAATTGTGATAATCATCTCCTGTCCATTCTATTATTTTAGCATAGTCTAGCTCATTGTTTTTGGTAAAAGGAATGGTAGTTACGGTTGATTTACTCTCGGTGTAATTGGAAATTATCTTTGTAGATTGATTGACGGCTGTGGATTCAATTGCTCTTTCTCTAACCGTAACTTCGGGATGAAAATATAAAACAGAGCCAACAATTATTCCCAAACCAACTTGCCCAATAACTTTAAAAATACCTTTTAATCCTTGTTTGTCTTTTTTGAAAATTTTAATGTAATCATCAATAAAACCAATCGTTCCCATCCATAGGGTAGTAACTATTAAAAGAATTATATAAATATTATTAAGTTTTGTTAGCAACAAAACCGGAATCAACATAGCAATAATTATTATTAAACCGCCCATAGTTGGAGTACCTGCTTTTTGAGCTTGTCCATCTAAACCAAGCTCTCTAACTGTTTCGCCAACTTGCTGATTTCTTAAAAAAGTAATTATTTTTTTTCCATAAATAGTGGAGATCATTAAAGATAAAATTAGTGCCAATGCGGAACGAAAAGTTATATACTGAAAAACGCCAGTTCCAGGAATTTCTAATGTTTTATCTAAATATTCAAATAAATAATATAACATATTTCATCTGTATTAAATCCATTCTCAACATGAAACATTGAAATTGGATATTGTTTCTAGTTATTTTTCTAATTGCTCTAAAATCTCTTTTACAATTTTTAAATCATCAAACTCATGTCGAATTCCTTTAATTTCCTGATACGTTTCATGGCCTTTTCCGGCGATTAATATTATATCATTTGAATGTGCAAATTGGCATGCCGTTTTTATGGCTTGTTTTCTATCAACTATAGCCACTACTTTTCTTTGATTTTGTGATTGTACTCCTACTTCCATTTCTGCAATAATTAACTCGGGATTTTCTGATCTCGGGTTGTCAGAAGTAAGAATAACTTTATTGCTATTTGCTGAGGCAATATCAGCCATAATAGGACGTTTCGACTTGTCTCTATCCCCGCCACAACCAACAACTGTAATTAATTGTTCGTTATTAGAACGGATATCATTTATCGTTTTTATAACATTTTCTAGCGCATCAGGGGTATGAGCATAATCTACTATTGCTGTAATATTTGTTTGAGACACGATAAATTGAAATCGGCCAGAAACACTTTCTAACTCTGATAATATTCGCAGGGCTTCCAATTTTTCTATTCCGAGTTCTACAGCGGCCCCATAAATTGCCAATAAATTATAGGCATTAAAAGTTCCTATTAAACGCACCCAAATTTCATTTTCATTTATTTTTAATAACAAGCCTGAAAGTTGATTTTCTAAAATTTGAGCTTTGTAATCAGCATAGGTTTTTAAAGCATAATTACGTTTTCTGGCTACGGTATTTTGTAGCATCAGCACTCCATTTTTATCGTCCACATTTGTTAAGGCAAAAGCTGTTTTGGGCAAAAAATCAAAAAATGACTTTTTCACATCTCTATATTCGGCAAAAGTGGTATGATAGTCTAAATGGTCATGAGATAGATTTGTAAAAATTCCACCCTCAAAATGCAAGGCTTCTGATCTTTTTTGATGAATTCCATGAGAGCTAACTTCCATAAAACAAAACGTGACACCAACAGCACACATTTCTGATAAATACTGATTAATTGTTAATGAATCAGGAGTAGTGTGTGTGGCATTGTATTCCCTATCATCAACCAGTATTTTAACGGTAGACAACAAGCCAACTTTGAAGCCTGCTTTCTTAAATAATTGAAATAGTAATGAGGCCACAGTAGTTTTTCCGTTTGTACCAGTGATCCCTATTAACTTTAACTTTTCTGAAGGATTTCCATAATAGTTTGCAGCTAAAAACGCCAAAGCCAAATTCGTGTCATTTACTAAAACATACGTAATTCCTGAAATTATTAATTCAGGTAACGTATCGCAAACAATAACTGTTGCCCCTTGATTAATTACTTTTTCAATAAAATCGTGACCATTAAAAACAGTTCCGCGAATGGCAACAAAAACATCATTTTCTTCAATTTTTCTTGAATCAAATTCAATTTTATTTATGGCTAATTCTGTTGAGCCTTTAACAGCTTCAATAGCAACTTTGTATAATATGTCTTTTAAAATAATCACGATAATTCAATTATAATTGTTTTGCTTTTATTTAAAGACTCCCCTGGCTTTATAGATTGCTTTTTTACCTTCCCTATACCGATAACTCTTACTTTAATCTTCAAATTTTCTAAAAGTGCTACGGCGTCCATTCCAGGCATACCCTTTAAATTTGGTATCACTTTCATATCAGAATTTGATTTTGAATAATAATTTTCATAAGATAAATCTTGTGAACTTATATTTTTATTCAAACTCTTGACTTGATTAATAGAAGGTGAATCCGTAAAAATCTTTTGTGCAATACTCTTAAATACTGGGCCTGCTACATCAGCACCATAAAAATTATCTCCTGCCGTATTGGGTTTGTGAATAATTACAATACATGAGTATTTTGGTTTTTCTACCGGAAAAAATCCAACAAAAGAAGATATATAATACATATTCGGCTCGTCTTCATAATTAGCTTGTGCTGTACCTGTTTTACCAGCCATAGAAAAATCTTTAGAATATAATTTTTTTGCTGTTCCTTTTTTAACAACATTTTTTAAAATTACTTTAAGCTTTTTAACGGTTTCTTCAGAGCAAATCTTTGGGTTTATTATCTCTGTATTATATTTTTTAATTACTTTATCCCATTCTTTGATTTCTGAAACGAATTGTGGCTTTACCATTACACCATTATTAGCGATTGCATTATACAGTGTTAGAGTTTGCATTGGGGTAATTGAAACGCCATACCCATAAGCCATCCAGGGCAACGAAAGCACAGTCCAATTCTTTGTTTTTGGTTGTGGAATAAAAGGACTGGCCTCTCCTTGCAAGGATAAGCCTAGAGGTTTATTTAACCCCAAACTATTTATTCTATTAACAAATTGTTCAGGATTATTCTTGTAATTTTGATAAACAGCCTGCACTAGAACAGTATTTGAAGAAATTTCCAACCCTCTAGCCAAGGAAATGATTTGAGGTTCATTAGAATGGGAATCAACTACTTTATCCTTATAAAATGTAATTGTTCCTCCATTTCGATTATAAACTTTACTAGTGTCTACTTTTTTATCCTCAAGCAACGCAATCATATCAACCAATTTAAATGTTGACCCGGGCTCGTTTTTCTCCATTATTGCGTAATTTTGAGTTTCATAATAGGTAGTGTCAGACACATTTAACTTACCCAAATTTGAAATTGCTTTAATTTTCCCGGTTGACGTTTCCATTACTACAACACTACCATGATCGGCATTGAATTTTTTTAATGATTTTAATAAAGCGTGGTGGGCAATATCTTGGATATAAACATCAAGTGTTGAAATCACATCATATCCATCTTGAGGTTCAACATCATTATTATTTCTGAGCGGTTTCCATTCACCTCTAGCAATTTTTTGTTTTACAATGTTTCCATTTTTTCCTTTTAAATAGTTGCTAAATGCCCATTCTATTCCTTTACCAATATGTTTCCCATTTTCTAAAACTCTTTCATAGCCAATAGTTCGTTCAGCTATTGTGCCAATTGGATGTTCTCTTACAACATACATTGTATCGATAATACCCCCTTTATACCCTTCCAATTTAAAAATTGGAAATTCTTTTAATCGAGAATATTCCGTATAACTTAATCCTTTTGCTATTAAAAGATATCTATTTCGTTGTGCCCTTGCGTTCCTCAGTTTTGTTTCAAAGTAAGAACTAGGTTGGTCAAACATAATTCCTAAAGAATCGGATAAAACTTTAATATTCGCTTCAAAATCTTTTTTATTGAGCTCAACCGCATCAAAACGAATAGTATAATTAGGGATAGAAGTGGCAAGCAGACTACCGTCTGATGAATAAATATTACCTCTATTTGCTGGAATAACAAAGTTTTTAACTGATTTATCTTTAGCTAATTTTCTGTAATACTCACCTTCCGACCATTGTATTTTAGTCAGTTTGAAAGCGATTACCAAAGTCATTAAAAAGAAGACAAACGCAACTAAATAAATTCGGTAAGAGATATTTTTGTCGTCTACTGCCATATTTTTTGTAGAAATGTTTTTTCTTTGGTTTTAATAACTTTAATTTTTTGAGGGGGTACAGGAGACGGAAATATATTTCTCTCTTTCATTTTTTCAGTTACTGTAGACTCCATTTTTAATTTCATAAGCTCAGAACGTTTATCAACAAATACAGACCTTAATTTTTTCACTTCCTTAGTTAATGCAATTATTTTATATACTTTTTGCTCGTATTGATGTGAGTTTCCTATCATTAAAAGTGCTATTACAAACAAAAAGACAATGAAACGCCAATTTTTTGTCGCATCTTTATTAATTAAAAATCGAGCCTTTAATAACCCGTATATCCCTCTCTTCATCCGTGTTATTTTTTTTCAGCAACTCTCAATTTTGCACTCCTTGCTCTATTATTAAGCTTAATTTCATCATCACTCGGAACAATTAATTTTTCTATCGTTTTAAATGGAACTGAAAAATTCCCAAAAAAATCTCGCTCTGGTTCACCTTCAAACATTCCGTTTTTCATAAAACGCTTTACCAATCGATCTTCCAAAGAATGATATGAAATAACGCTTAGTCTACCACCTAAATTTAAAATCTCAAGTGATTGTTGTAAAAATTCTTTTAAAACATCAAGCTCTTGATTGACTTCAATTCGTATTGCCTGATAGATTTGAGCCAAAATTTTATTCTTATGCTGTTCGGGTAAAAATCTTGACAAAATAAATTTTAATTCATCTGTCGTATTTATCACTTTCTTATCTCTTTCAACTAAAATTGTTCTAGCAATTGCGGGAGCAACTTTTAACTCGCCGTATTCCAAAAAAACTCTTTTCAATTCGGATTCACTATATTCATTTACAATTGTAAAAGCGTTTATCTCATTTCTTTTACTCATCCTCATATCTAAATCGGCATCAAATCGTGTAGAAAAACCTCTTTGAGGAACATCAAACTGATGAGATGAAACTCCTAAGTCTGCCAAAATACCATCAACTGTTTTAACACCATGAAACCTTAAAAACCGTTTAAGAAACCTAAAATTTTCTGGTATCAACTGGAATCGATCGTCTAAAATTGCATTACTAAAAGCATCTTCATCTTGATCAAATCCGAAAAGCTTGCCATTTGGACCTAAACGTTTCAAGATTTCTCTAGAATGACCGCCTCCGCCAAAAGTTACATCCACATAAATGCCGTCACTTTTGATGTTTAGTCCATCAACAGTTTCTTTTAATAAAACTGAATTATGATATTCCATTTATATCACCATTACTATTTCCCATAACATCTTCAGCTAAATTGGCAAACTCATCATGATCACTAATAATGGCATTCTCATACAAATCCTTGTCCCAAATTTCTACAATGTTTACGGCTGAAGACAAAACAACATCTTTTGTTATTTTACTAAATCCAACGAGATCCTTTGGTATTAACAATCTCCCCAAATCATCGACCTCAACTACTTTAACTCCGGCAGTAAACCGACGAATAAAATCATTGTTTTTCTTAACAAAACGATTAAGCTTGTTGATTTTCTCCATCAATAAATTCCATTCATGCATAGGATATAACTCTAAACAAGGTTGAAAAACAGAACGTTTTATTACAAATCCATTTTGTAGTGAATTCGCTAATTGCTTCTTGAGCGCAGCAGGAATCATCAATCGTCCCTTTGCGTCAGCCTTACATTCGTATGTTCCAATTATTGTTTCCAATTCTTTTTTGTAGTTGATGAAAGCAAAAATATAAAAATAATTACCACAATTTACCACAAAATACCACTTTGTTAATAAGTTTTAGCAATTTGATTCTATTTAACCTAAAAACTAGCTGAAAATTGGACTTGCGAATTAAATAAAGCGTTTAATAATAGAGGGGGTTAATAAAAAAGTTGCCTGTCTAAAATGAAATAGGGAGAAAAATGCCTGCCAAAAAAATTAATAATGCCGACATTTATGAGTCATAATTTATAAAATATAAAGTATATTTGCCCATAACAAAAATCCAATAAAACTAATGGAAGGTAAACTAATCAAAGAAGGTCGTTATTCCTATTTTGAAGTTGGAGAGGGGCCGCCAATAGTCGTTTTACACGGATTAATGGGCGGACTGAGTAATTTCAAAGATGTAGCTAATTATTTTTCAACAAAAGGGTATAAAATAATAATTCC
>CAMDSN010000013.1 GCA_945907225.1 Flavobacterium psychrophilum
ATTTCAGCTTTAGGATCTTGATTTTCTTTGGCAACAGCTTCTTTATTTTCTGAAACTGGTTCGGTAGGGTTTGCTAACACTACAGAAGGTAAAAAAGCAATTAAAGCTACTATAATATAGAGGAATGATTTTTTCGAAAACACCATAACTATAATTTGTCTAAGTTTTATTTCTGAAATTTGGTGCAAAAGTACACTTTTAATTAATATTAAAAAGTATATGTTTTATTTTTTTTGATGGAATTATTGAATCCAAACCGATTTATTGTTTATTGTTTAAGATTCTAATGGTTAGATAGGTTTCTATTACCAAAAAGTAGATAAACACAATGAAAAAGTTCATCTTTTCTGTTGGCGTTTTTGGAAGGTGTATTTGAATAATTGGTCTTAAAAAAGCGTAAGCAATTACCATCTTTAGAGTAGTGAATGCTAAAAAAGCATAACCAACAGAATTTTCTGCTGCTACTTTTACTTTGGCTAACGAGAATACAATAACCAAAGAAAGAATGGTAAAGAAAGCGTAGAGTAACGGTATAGAATAAACAAAGCTGTCTTCATATTCCTTCTGGATAATAAAATACGATATGGCTTTATGAACGATGAGTCCAACTATTGCTGCAATAATTACGATAAAAAGGGAATTGTACTTTTTTAAATTCATTTTTCTTCCTCTGATTTGTTGATTTCTTTTAACTGTCGGGAAATGTTGTAAAATGCAATTGCAACACCAACCATCGTTAAAATTTTCACATATAAATTATATTTGTTAATGAATTTTTGGTCAAGCCATTGTCCTAACTTAGAGAATAAAAATACAATTACCCCCATTTGTATTGGAATACTAATAAGCGATAACCACTTATTGAGCTGTCTCTTTTTCTGGAAGTTTCCCATTAGAAGTAGTATTTTTTGAACCTGACTTCATTACACAGGATGCTGTAAATAAAGCCCCAGGCTCAACTGATAATTTCCCGCATATAACTTCTCCATTAATTTGAGCGTTTTGTTTAATATTTAGCGTCTCATCAACTTGGATTTTTCCTTCAAATTTCCCTTCAATATCGGCATTAGTACAAATTATATTGCCTTTTAAACTTCCGGATGGGCCAATAACAATTTTTCCCTCCGACCTGAAATTCCCAATCAAATGTCCATCCAAACGAAAATCTGACGAAGAATTAATATCTCCATTTATTGTAGTTTCTTCAACTATTCGATTAGTCTTTCCTAAAAGATCTGTATATGATTTTGGTCTTTTTTCAAACATGATTTACAGTTTTATTTTTTAATTTTTTCTCCCCCTTTTTGTGGAGATGGTGGCGTGTCAAAATCTTGTCCTTCTACACTATTTATATCAATGTTTTGAACTCTCGCTTTACTGTTGTTTTCATCAGACTGTACTGATTTCTCTGTTTTAGAGGTATTGAAAACTTGTGGTTGCTCAGTTGGTTCTGGAAGTTTTTCTAAAGTCCCGTCCCAATTTGGCTGCTCAACAGAATCTGGAAGGTTTCCGGCTAAAAACACATTTAAATTCTTTTTTATTTGAACAATACTATAATTCTCTGCCGATATTATAATTGGCGTTTCAAGCAATTTATAGTCTTTATAATCTTTTAAAATTGCTGTAATTCCTTGTGCTAAATCTAGCGTATTGATGCCATGAATTACAACAAAATTATCAACGGTAGTATAGATGTCGAGGGAAATAGTTAGATTGTTTAAACTCCTCTCAGTAATAAATTTTTTTAACTTTTCACGGAGCACTTTGGTTTTAGCGTCTTCAAAATCTTTTGTTTCAAATAAAATCTTCCAATTTTTTGACGGAGAATTGGAGAGTTGCAATGCCTCAAGCTTAGGCAAATCTATAGAAAGTAAATTTTCAGCTCTTTTCCCTTCTTCATAATTGGGGTAATTTAAGGCTACGTAATTTAAGGCTGTGCTATATTCTGATAATCCACTTAACTTTCCAAGAATATTAGCTTTTAACAATTCAAGTTTTGGGATAATTTCTTCGCCTGTAAAAAGGTTTATGGCGGTATTAATAGATTTAAGTGTTTCTTTTATTTGGCCGCTTTCATATTGTTTATATATGTTTTGATAAACAACGTTTGGCGAATCGGTTGATGCCTCTGCTTCGCTTTTTGGATTTACTAAAATTTGAGCGTAGCGAGAATCAGGGTATTGTGCAATAATTTTATCTTTCATTGCAATTGCCTTAGTTTTATCTGTTATAGAATATAGTTTATACAAATTGTACATAGTAGGTAAAATAAGTCTGTTTTCGGGATTGCTTTCTAAAAGTTTCTCAAATCGCTTTACAGCCAAATTATATTCTTTAAACTTTTCTTTATAAATGATCCCCAATTGATAGTTTGCAAAGTTTCTTTCTTTACTTAAACTATCAATTACGGTTTGTGAAGTTGGAATATCTTTAATGTAAAAATCGGGTGTAAACCTAATATCGACTGTAGTTTCAATATTTGTGTTTTCTGTCGGGGTTTCATTTTCAGATGAGTTGTTATTTTCGCTTTTTTCAGATAAGGACGAAACGCGCCAATTGTCTGTTAATTTTCGTTTCCCCCAATTTTTTACAAATGTTACTTTTCCATATGAAACAGTTGAAGAGTTGTAAAAGTAAAATGAGTTTGAACCGTCTAGTGCGTTCATGTTGGTTGTTTTTACACCAGATAAGTTTTCCTTTTTAGCCGTTTTAGAACCGTTAGATTCTATACTTCCATCATTCCTTTCTTGATTTTCTTTAATTTGGGCAGCTTTTTCAGCTTCTATTTTTAGTTTTTCTTCAACTTTTTTAAGTTTATCTATATGCTTTTCAAAATAAGATACTCTATCTGAATTTGACAATAAAAACAGTGAAATGATACTGTCGTTCTTTTGAGAAATGGCTTCATATTTTATAACATCGTCTAGGTTAACTCTTTTCTTTTTTATTAAATTAAATTCTCGAGTTCTGGGTTTTAAATAAACTAAAGTGCTGTCATAGTAATTACCTGCTTTGGAAAATTTAGACTCAATAAAGTACAAATCAGCTAAATTCCTGTAATTGGACGCAATGAGATAAGTGTCTTTCGTCTTGGTTTTTAGCGAAAGATTATATTCTTTTTTTGCCTGAGGGATGTCATTTCTTTTTTCATAAAATAAAGCCACTTGATGATGTAAAATATCTAAAAAAGGACGATTTTCTCTATCTTTTAATAAATAGTTGTACTTCTTGAAAAAAGTGGCAGAATCCATTTTTGAATAATCCTGCTGGCTTGCTTGTCTGATGTGAGCATGGATTACATATTGCTTTGCCGCTTTTCTTCGCATATCAATTACAGATTGATAACTTGCAAAAGCACTGTCTTTATAACCAAGTTCTTCATACAGCTGACCCAATATGTAAAAATATCTGGACTTTTCCTCCTTCGACTTAGTAAATTCTTTTGCGATTTTAAGTTTAATAACCGCACTATCTTTCTGCTTTAAATTAATAAACGCTTGAGCGAGTGCCGCATTAGCATCGGCAAAAATTTGATCTTTAAATTTTATTTCCTTAAGAAGTTTGCGTAAATTATTTACAGCTAATGCGTCATTTTCGAGTCGCATGTTCGTTTTTTCTCTCCAAATTTTTACTTCGTATATTTTATTGCTATTTGGAGATTTATTTAATACATAATTAAATGCATCTAGCGCAGGAACAAATCTTTGATCGTAATAACGGGCCTTCCCAAGCATTAAATAGGCTTCGTCCATTTGTGGGTTTTTCTCTGAACCATTAATGTTCATGGAGTGCTTTTGGATTCCCTTAGTTGCTTTAGTTTCTGCTTTCTCAAAATTGGCATTCCTTGTAATTCCGGGAAGCAGTTTTTCCTCATTAACTTGCATCCGCTCTACCGATAGAATTCCCCAAAAATTATCGCTGTTTTGAAGCCTCACCTCTTCTATGCCCTTTTCTAAGGCTAGTCCGCCATTGTATAAAATGTTGTCCTTAGTGCTTAGCGCATGTGAATTCCTTGAAAGCCAAGTGTTTTTTTTGGTAGAACAAGCTATCAGTAAAAGAAGTAAAACTGATAAAAGTAAATATTTAATTGTAATGGTTTTCAACAGGAAACGTTTAATTTTATAACGGATAAAAACAACTAATAGTATAACTGACGGGTAAAAATACGTTTCTTTTTGATATGGCAAAATATATATTGGAAGTTTTCCTTTAATTAAAAAACTGAAGAAAAAAAATTAGTATAAAAATCAATTAATTAATTTTTTATTAACCACTATTTTGTTAGCAAGCGTAATTTTTGCGATATAAACTCCGTTTGCATAATTAAAATTACTGCTGAATTGATTCTTATTGCCCTCTAATAAAAACGTGTTTACTAATTTACCTGTAATATCATAAACACTAATTTCTTCTATAAACGCTTCAGATTGAATCTTAATAATATTATTAGAAATAAAGGCAGTAGTATAATTATTTAAATGGTCAACAATATCTAAGGCGCTATTTTTATAAACCAATTTAAATCTATTGTTTATTTCTCCTATTTGTGAATTGAAATTATAGGGCGTAGCTTTAATGTCATGTGTAAAATTTAATAGTGCGTCTTTTAAATAAATATTTTGATTACTAAACAAGCCGTCAACAGCAGCAATTCCTAAAGTATAGTTACCCGAATTTGTAATATTAACGCCAATTGGAACCTCGTCATTTATATCAAAAGGCAAACTTCTTCCCTGTATATTTAATTTTGTGTCCTCAATTAATGAATAAATTAGAGTGCCTCCCGAATTTTCAGTAATGCTATCAAAAAAACTATCTCTCTGCGTTGTAGCATTTTCTATATAACCAACCAAAGTTCTATCGGTTTGACTATTGGGGGCTGTTAAATCTAACCAAATTCTATTACGCTCCATTGAAGAAACGTCATTTGCGGAGCTGGTTGTATTGTTTTGGGTTCTAAAAAAAACACTGTTGTTATAGTTGGCACTTCTCAAACTATTCTCAAAGCTAACACTTTGAAGGCCTATTGATTGAGGGCCATCTTTCATTTGAACAAAGAATCCTTGTCCAGCTCCAATATAAAGATCCGGGGCTGCCGCTGGGCAACAAGAAGTTCCTGTAAAATTATATGTTAAATAATCTGAAGGAGTATAGTTTGAAACATAGGAACTGTAAAATGGACTAGGAGTAGATATTGAAGGTAAAGATCCATGTGTCCATAACTTAATATTCCCTTCAATTTTTGTGGAATTAGCAATTAAAAAATTACTTGCGCTAATGGCTGAAGGATACGGATTTCCTAATAAATTAAAATTATCACTATAATTAGTTACTTGTTCTCCATTTAATCCATGATGAAGATCTTGATTTTCGTCGGATCCCCTACTAATAGGAAAGTTTATAGTCCCGTTGTTAGGTACACCCGTAAATGTTCCGGATAAAATATTAGGTGTCGTATTGTTAAATGGAGCTGAACTTGGTGCTCGAGCAATATATCCTTTTCCAGCTATCATACTACTTCCAGAAGCTGATTGCCAATTTCCTTGATAACCATTGGGATTTGCGACTGTAGTGTTCCAAGTGAAGATAGGGCCAAAGCTATGAGGTAAAACAATATTATTTACATTAAATCCCGCAACAGGCGAAGACCAATAACTATAATCTAATGTTCTTACGGACGGGGAATCTCTTTTGTATGTGATGTTCCCTGAATTAATACTATTATTAATTTGAATTAAACTAGCGCTATTATTTATGGTGAAGATTCCATTTGGCTGAACAACTACTTTATCTGTTATTGTTAAATTTTGATTTGTATTAAGGGTCAAATTCGCATTTGAATGAAGGAGTAAATTATATCCAACTCCGTCTGGTGTACTAGAAAGTATTGGATCATTTGAAACATCTGGAATAACTATACAATTTACACTTGTGGGCACCCCTGGAGGTGTCCAATTCTCTGAAATATTCCAATTTGAATTTGTGGAACCATCCCAAACTTTTCCGCCATCTACCGTAACAACAACATTGTCAGATAATTTGAGATTTGTGCCATTACACAAAGCATAAGTCACTTCTGCTGTGTAAGTAGTAGTTGCAGAGGGGCAAACATTTATTGTGTTGGTGTTGCCTAAAAGATTGCCAGAAGTGCCATTTCCTTCAAACCATTGAATCGTTGTTAGAGTCGAGCCATTTGGTGTAAATCGCCATGCTTCATTAGTTACTGCCCAATTAGTGCTTAATCCATTTCTATCTGAAGCTACAACCGCCGTTGTTCCTAATCCATCCTGTATTCCTACAATTGCATTTCCATAATTCCATGTATCACAAACATTTTTTTCTTTAATAAAAACATCTATAATGTTTGTGTTCTCGTATAAAACAATCATCCCTGTATAGAGAATGGAATTACATGTTGATGAAAACATAGGAATGTTGTTCCACGATGCAACCAACGCTCTACATCCTGTATTTAATGTAATTAATTCCCACCCCACTTCTCCTCCAATACCTGGATCAATATCGTGATAAACCCCAAAAATGGTGTTTTTAAATAAAGAGGTGTTTGGTAAATTTGAATTGAAAGACCAAGTAGAATAACCTCCAGGGACATTATTTGTAGTGTCAAAAGTAATAACCCCGTTAGAACCTATTAAACATTTATCATAATTGTTTCCAAAAAAACAAAAATTAAAAGGCAAATTTATTATTTGTGACCATCTGTCGTCAATATTAACACTTACAGGATTTTGTAAACACGCAAACTGATAGGGTGGAGCGTATGGGATTGAAGTTGCGGCATAGCTTGTAGGTTGGTTTATTTGTAAATAATTAGCTTCCAAATCAGTACAAGTGTTAGAAGAACAAGGCACTGCCGAGGGGTTTAATCCGCTTAATCCTAATCCACCTGCAGCTATATTTGGGCAGGCAAGCGTTGTAGTTCCACTTCCGTTACCAACCCCACAAAGAGTAAAATTTATTGGCCCTATCCAACCGCTAAAGTCAGCGCCTCCACAAAATGCCCTAACCCAAAAATAATAGCTTTGACCCGCAGTTAAAGCTGTAAGAGTTACGCTATTAACCCCTGAGGAAGTCGAACCACTAGGGGTTGAACTATTTAAGGGTGGTGAATTTGTAATTGTTAAATAATACTGGTACCCATTGGAGGAGGGCGGCGCTGTATTTGACCAATTTATAGTTGCGCTAGTAGTAGATAAAATATTACTTTGTAACCCTGACGGAGGAGGACAACTTGGTGTTGTAGCACAAATTCCAAATGTTCCATTATTATCATTTCCATATTCCCAAACTCTAATGTAGATTGTTTGTCCCGGAGTTAAACCAACCATAGATATGTTTGACATTAATCCATTAGTACTATCATCATCGTCACACTCTAACAAAGTCAAAGAACCGCAGGTGCCGGAATAGAAAGCCATACCACTATCGGTCATAACTCCGCTTTGTAAATCTACAGTTAGAACTCCTGTTGAAGGCACTACGGCAGAAAACCAAACATCTCCGCCAGAATAACTAGCACAAATCGGGAGAGGGACCCCAGGACTAGGTGATGCTGAGCTATTTGTATAGGTTAAATAACTACAGGCAGATGAAACGGGTAAAGGAATTGCGCCAGAACAATTATCATTACTTAGGGGAACAGGAGCAGCAGAACACGTCCTTGAGATTGTAAAACTTCCCGTTGAAGTTCCAATTGTAGAATAATGTGCAATATAAACGTAATATGTTGTGCCACTTACTGCGGTAAATGTGTAGGTTTCATTGCCCCCGCCTAAACCTATATCTTGGCAAGCAACATTAGTTAAACTGCTACAATTACCCGAGATAATTGCCATTTCGTGATCAAAAGAAGCCGCCGCAGTTGATGATATAGTGGTTTGCTGTCCATCGCCAATAAATGTATACCATACACCATAGTTTGAAATCGAACAGCCTGAAACACTTGAAGTAGATCCATTGGTATTAACAGTAGTCCCTGCTAAATTTGATGTAGCACATGGTAAATTAGTTGCGGTTGCACATGAAGAATTTGCGGGGGGAGAGGTTACACTAACCGCATTTAATGTAATAGAAGCGCCGCCACCACTATTAGCAACTCTTACGTAATAATTGCTACCGCTTATTAATCCTGTTAAATTCATTGTTTCTGTCTGTCCGCCGGCCGTTGTGTTGGTGTTGGCGCAACTTATTTGAGTTAAACTGCCACAAATTCCGGAATAAGCATATATCACTAATTGTCTATTGCTTGAAACAACTGTTACAGTAGCATTAGCATTATTAGCCACAAAACTATACCAGCCGTCTTGAACTATTGTCCCCGTAATACAACTAGCTGCCGTTGGGTCATTAACTGTTGTATCGTTGGCAGTTCCTGTTATTGGGTTTGCGTTCAAAGTTAAACTCACTGCACTAGTGCAGCTGGCTCCTTGCGCATGTAAAATAGAATTGGATCCAAAAATCAATATGTAAAAAACAAATCCTAATGCTTTTTTCATTTTTCGAATAATTTCTTTTATAAATTATCTAATTTGACTAACTAAAACATAGCCAACACAATTGTTAATCAATAAATTAAGGTTCAAAAGTACATTTTATATTTTACAATACAAAAAAATGTTTGGTTTAATAAAACCGTGCTGAGCTAATTTATTGATTTGCTGCCAATATCCCCGTTTTTTTTCTACTATTATGTAGCTATAAATTTATCGTTCCTATTTATTATCTTTGCGAAAAATATTTTCATGTCATCATTTCATAAGCTACAAATAAAGGAAGTAATACAAGAAACCGATAATGCAGTTTCTATTGTTTTCCATGTTCCGGCTGAGTTGCAATCTCTTTATCAATTTCTCGCTGGTCAGTATGTAAATCTGAAATTAACACTTGATGGCCAAGAAATTCGGCGAGCATATTCAGTGTGTTCTTCTCCTAAAAGTGGCGAATTACGAATAGCAATTAAGAGTGTGCAAGACGGACATTTTTCAAAATTTGCAAATGCAAATTTAAGAGCTGGTGATTTTCTCGACGTTAGTAAGCCTGAAGGTAAATTTATTTTTGAGCCCGATAACGAAAAACAAAAAAACTATGCGGGTTTTGCCGCCGGAAGTGGTATTACTCCCGTTATGTCTATTCTGAAATCAGTTTTAGAAAGCGAGCCAAAAAGCACTTTTGTTTTGGTTTACGGAAACAAGTCGCCGAAAGAAACTATTTTTCACAATGAATTACACGAATTGCACTTGAAATATGTTGGTCGCTTTTTTGTGCATTATGTTTTCAGTCAGGCTAAAGCTGACGGTGAACTTTTTGGACGAATTGATAAATCGACTGTGAATTTTGTTTTGAACAATAAACACAAGGAAAAGGCCTTTGATAAATTTTATTTATGTGGTCCTGAAGCGATGATTAATTTAGTCTCTAGCGTTTTGAAAGAGGAAAATATTTCAGAAACTGATATAAAATTTGAATTATTTTCGTCATCTTCAACCAAAGAAAGTCTTCAAATTGAATCAAATTCTGGGACAAGTAAAATTGAGATGATGGTTGATGACACTTTAACTACGTTTCAAATGTCCCAAAAGCAAACAATTCTTGAAGCTGCATTAAAACAAGGAATTGACGCACCTTATTCATGTCAAGGAGGTATTTGTTGTTCGTGTTTGGCGCGAATTAAAAAGGGCACAGCTGAGATGAAAAAAAATTCTGTTTTAACCGATAACGAAATTGCTGAAGGACTGATATTAACGTGTCAAGCGTATCCAACATCTGACGACGTTTACGTTGACTATGATGATGTTTAGGTTGAGCTAAATTTAAAGCTTTTGAATTAAATCAATAACACTTTTAGGAGATATAGTTCGCATGGCATCTTCATATCCTTCAACTTTTTTATTGCCATAAACCGAAGTTGGCAATTTTGGAAATTTTTTTCTGTCTGAAACCAATCCGTTTTCTAAGGGTTGATTAAAAGGTGAAAACCCGGAAAAAGGATGAGTTGATCCCCAAAGCGTAATTACTTTAACTCCCAACATGGCAGCTATATGAGCGTTTCCAGAATCCATAGAGAGCATAAGATCAAGATTGGAAATTAAGTCTAATTCTTGGTGTAATTTAAGTTTTCCAGCCACGTTGATTACGTTTGGTTTTTGGGAAGCATATGAATTTAGGATTTCAATTTCATTATTGCCCCCGCCAAAAAGGAAAAGTTTTGTATTAGTATTTGAAGCCAACTCATTAATGACTTGCTGCATCAAATCAGTCGGATAGACTTTACTTTCATACTGCGCAAAAGGTGCGATTCCTATCCATTTTTGGTGAAATTTATCATTAGAAATTTTAATGATTTCCGGTGATAAAATAGCTTTTTCTGGGAATTTAGGTTGAGATACATCTACCCTAAAACCAAGCTTTTCAAAAGTATCAACATGCCTTTGAACCATCGTTTTAAGCGGCTCAAAGATTTTGTTTTCTGCTCGAGTTAAAGCTTTTTTATCAGCTCTGCCTTTTTTTGTTGCCACTACTTTTTTCCCGCTTAAGGCAAATAAATTACGAAGGAGCTGGGAACGCAAAACATTATGCAAATCAGCTACAGCATCTATATTCAGCTTTTTTAAGTCAAAATACAACCTAACTATTCCTAAAAACCCCTTATGCCTCTTTTTTAAATCTACCGGAAAGAAAGCTAGATTTGGAATGCCATCAAAAAAACAAGAAAAAAATGGACGAGATAGAATTGTAATTTTTATGTTTGGATGCTGTTCGATAAAAGCCCTAATTACAGGAACTGTCATAGCTACATCGCCCATGGCAGATAAACGAATAGCGACTATATGTTGGATTGGATTTGACATATCATAAATTTGTCATTTCGACTGCAAGGAGAAATCACATAATCTTAATAAAGTGATGAGATTCCTCCTTCGTCGGAATGACAAAAGTGAGAGGTTATTTTTTATTTTGATACAAAACTGGATTTAAATCATCATCATTATACATCTTCATTTGCTTATAAACTTTCATAAATTTATCTCCATTTTCAATGTCATTAAGTAAATCGTCAATTGCAGTAGATAAATCTTCTCTTTGCTCAAGTAAAACATTTAACTTAGCTTGACATTTATCTCGATGTTCCTGTGTAGCTTCATTCCGATTAACTTCTTCGGACATATGATATATTTTTAATGCTAATATTGACAGCCTGTCAATTGTCCAAGCGGGACTTTCGGAATTAATTTTAGCTGTATCCTTAACTTGTATCGCGTTGTATTTTTGAAGAAAATAACTATCAATAAATTCAACCATATCCGTTCGTTCCTGATTGGAAGCATCTATGCGTCTTTTCAAGACTAAAGCATCTACTGGATCAATATTTGGATCTCTAATTATATCTTCAAAATGCCATTGAACCGTATCAATCCAATTTTTTAAATACAACAAATGCTCAATTTTTTCTTTTGGATACGGATTGTTAATGGTCTGATTTACGTTATCATGCACGTGATAATCAGCAATACTTTCTTCAAAAATAGAATACGCAAATTTTGAAAACATATTTTTTACTTTTTTATAATTTGACCTTAGATTTATCATTGCAAAGATAGTTTTTATACTTTTACCATTACATCAAAAAAAGCACCTTAATGCAATTACACATAATTTCTAAATCTAATAGCGTATTAAATCATTTTTTAGCTCAAATACGTGACGTTTCAGTACAAAAAGACAGTATGCGATTCCGAAAAAACGTTGAACGCATCGGTGAGATTATGGCTTATGAAGTAAGTAAAACCTTAAAGTATAAAAACATTGATGTTCAAACGCCTCTGGGAATTAAAAAAACGGCAATTATTGCAGACCCTATTGTTTTGTGTTCAATACTTAGAGCTGGATTAGCCCTTCATACTGGTTTTATGGCCATTTTTGATGAGGCAGAAAACGGATTTATATCGGCGTATCGGCATCATTATAATCAAGATGATAAATTTGAAATTTTGGTTGAATATCAAGCGGCGCCTTCTTTTAAAAATAAGATTTTAATTTTGGTGGACCCTATGTTGGCTACAGGGCAGTCAATCGTTGCGGTTTTACAGAAATTAGGGTTAGATCAAAATCCAAAAGAAATTCACATTGCAGTTGCAATTGCTTCCCCAGAAGGAATTGAATACCTTGAAAAAAACCTCCCGGATAACTATCATCTTTGGATCGCAGCCATAGATGAAAAGCTAAATGAAAAAAACTATATTGTCCCAGGGCTTGGAGACGCTGGAGATTTAGCCTACGGCAGTAAATTATAATTGAAAGTAAAAACAAAAACAAGACCCTAAAATTATTAAAAACAATAAGAGTTCTTGATACCATTTACTTTGAGAATATTCAATGTTTGTTGTACACATTAAAGATAATGGCATAAATGTAAATACTAATATTTCATTTTTTTTGCAAGGAGAGATGAAAAATAGCGCTGCGCCAATTAAAAAATAAAATATCATTTTCTTGTAAGAGGCCTGTAATACTAGCGGTTTGTTCGTTAGAGTGAAAATTAATGTAAATAAAAAATAAATGCCAACTACCCCAAAAAATAAAAATTGGCCCTTTTGTAAAACATTTGAAAAATATGGCATTTGGAAATCAAGTTGAATTTCATTTATATATTGTGTGATCCAATTTTTTTCAAATAAAAAACTAAAGAAAATGAATAGTATTGCCGTTGCAAAAAATGCAACAAATGGCAAAAGCCAATTTCTAAAATCACGTGAAACATGGAAAAAAATTGAAACATACACTAATAACAAGAAAAGTATCGCCCAAAAATAAAATAGACTTGCAATAAATATCCAAATCGACGCGTCAAATATCTTTTCTTTTGGCATGTTTAAAGTTTGTAAAGAAATTAATCTTCTAACGGCCAATAGAATAAAAAGGTTCGCAATTAGTAATTTACTGTTTATAAAAATTGAAGGAAAAACTATTAAGAATAGTAAAAAGAATAAAATTATATAACTACTGTTTTTAGTCAAATTGTTTTTTTTTGCTATAAAATTAACCAAGAAAAAAGAGAGTAATATTATAAGAATTGATCCAGATGATTTTAAAAGAGGAAAGGAAATTTTACTATAAACTTCATGTGTTGTTTGATATAAAAAAAAGAAAGCCAACAATAAAACTACTACTAAAATGATATTAGGAAGAGTAGATTTTTTAAAAACGCTTGTTATCATGTGGATATTTTATACATTTGTGCTGTAAATATAACATTTTATAAAATGAGAGCATTTTTTGAAGGCATTCAATCTTTATTTGTAGACTTTTTATTTAAGCCCCTTGACTTTTTACGCTCTATAGAGTTAGGTAGTTGGTGGTTGGCCAATTTTGTTAGCTGGGCATTGATGATAGTTTGTGCATATTATATCGTTTACTGGTGCAAAGAATTGGCAAAACATAAAGCCAAAAACGAAGAAAACCAAGATACAACGGCTCATTCTTTTTTAAAATAAATCAAAGCCAATATCTTTTCTAAAATACATCTTATCGAAATGTAGTTTGTCTATATTTTGGTAAGATTTTTTTATGGCTTCTTGGAAATCATTTCCAAAAGACGTGACGGCTAAAACCCTTCCTCCATTGGTTACTACTTTGCCGTTTTCAAGTTTTGTTCCTGCGTGAAAAACCAGAGAACCTTCAACTTTGTCTAGCCCTAAAATTTCTTTTCCTTTTTCATATTCTTCCGGATAACCGCCTGAAACTATCATTACCGTTGTGGCGCTTCTTTCATCAATTTCTAACGAAACTTCATTTAGTTTTCCATCAGCTACAGCTTGAAATAATTCGACTAAGTCGGATTTTATTCTCGGAACTACAACTTCCGTTTCAGGATCGCCCATTCTAACGTTGTATTCGATTACTATTGGTTCGCCTTTAACGATTATTAATCCAATAAAAACAAAACCTATATATTCAATTCCGTCTTTTTGCAAACCTTCAACCGTTGGTTTTACAATTCGGGTTTTTATCTTTTCGAGCAAAACGATATCTGCGAAAGGTACCGGAGAAACGGCTCCCATTCCACCAGTATTTAGACCTGTGTCGCCTTCTCCAATTCGCTTATAATCTTTGGCGGTTGGCAGAACTTTAAAATGCTGCCCGTCCGTTAATACAAAACAACTCAATTCTATTCCGTCTAGAAACTCTTCTATTACTACTTTGGCGCTTGCATTACCAAATTTGGCATGAACCAACATATTTCGCAATTCTATTTTTGCCTCTTCTAAATCGTTAAGAATTAAAACACCTTTACCCGCTGCTAATCCATCTGCTTTTAAAACATACGGTGATTGTAATGTTTCTAAAAATTCGCACCCTTTTTCGACAGTTGCGGCCGTAAAACTCTCGTAAGCAGCTGTTGGGATTTTATGTTTCACCATAAATTGTTTAGCAAATTCTTTACTTCCTTCTAATTGAGCTCCTGCTTTTGAGGGGCCAATAACCGGAATATGCATTAGCTCGCTATCATTTTTAAAAAAATCGAAGATGCCTAAAACTAATGGATCCTCTGGGCCCACAACAACCATTTCTATTTTTTCTTTAAGGACAATAGATTTAATTGCATTAAAATCTGTGACAGCAATAGAAATATTAGTAGCAATAACTGCAGTACCAGCATTTCCGGGAGCGACAAAGAGTTTTGAACATTTTGAGCTTTGAAGCATTTTAGACGCTAAAGCATGCTCCCGTCCGCCAGAACCAAGAAGTAAAATAATCATTTTTATACGTTTTGTATACAAAATTAAACGATAAAAAATTAACTAGAATGATTTAATTTAATTTACTTAAAATAAAATTACTAATTTTGTCGCATTCATTTAAAAATCAAAAAATTATGAAAAAACTTTTACTTACAGTTTCTTTAATAGGATTGACCTCAGTTCTAAATGCACAATGGACCTCTCAAGCAACAGGATTTAGCGATGCGAGTAGGGGTTTAGGTGAAATCAGAATTGTAAACGCCAATACAGTTTGGGGAATTGCATATGATGGGTCGGGATTAGGAACCGATATTCAAGAATTTACTAGAACAATAGATGGGGGTAATTCATGGACTCCTGGAATAATTGATGTAGGAAATCTTACTTTAAAAATTACAAATATATCTCCTGTTAGCGCAACAACTGCATGGGTAGGAGCTTTTGATGATGTTGCTGGATTAGGAGGTGTTTTTAAAACTTCTGATGGCGGATTAACATGGGAAGCTCAAAATTCAGCAGCATACACAACTACAGGCGTGTCATGGTTTAATATTGTGCATTTCTTCAATGAAAATGTTGGAATAACTATGGGTGATCCTATTGGCGCTGGTTTAGGTGAATTTGAAATTTACAGAACAACTGATGGCGGCAACAACTGGACAGCTTTATCCGCTGCTGCATTACCTAATCCATTAAGCGGAGAATACGGCTATAATGGTGGTTACGATTTTGCAGGTGGGTCTTTGTGGTTTACAACAAATAAAGGAAGATTATACAGAACTACCGATAGCGGGGTTAGTTGGACAGTTTCTCAAGCGCCTATTACTGATTTTGGGGGTGCTGCTCAAAATGGAAGTGTAAATTTTAGTGATGCAAATAATGGGTTTTTATTAAAAAATGTTGTTTCTGGAGCAGTAACTACTCGTACATATGCAACAACTACGAACGGAGGAACAACATGGACGACTCCAGTTGCATTTACTGGTACTCGTTTTATAATTAACTATATCCCTGGAACGACATCGCTTGTTGGAACTTCAGCAGCTGTTCCTGTTGGAACTTCTATTAGTAATAATAACGGCGCTACATGGACAGAGGTGGAGGCTTTAGAACAAAGAGGCGCTTCGGCATTTTTAAATGGCAGTACTGGATGGTGTGCTGGATTTAGCACCGATGCATTAACTGATGGTGTTTTTAAATTAACAAGTCCATTAGGAACAGAAAATTTTGAGAATACAAATACATTTAAGGTATTCCCAAACCCTGCAAATTCTGTTATTACAATTTC
>CAMDSN010000014.1 GCA_945907225.1 Flavobacterium psychrophilum
ATTATTGAGTTTTTCTTAAGAACATAAAATTAAAAAACTAATCATATTATGAATATTCACGAATATCAAGGAAAAGAGATTTTAGCTAGTTATGGCGTTCGCGTTCAGCGTGGGATTGTAGCTAATAGTCCTTCCGAAGCTGTTGTTGCGGCTAAACAATTAACCGAAGAAACAGGAACGGCTTGGCATGTAATCAAAGCACAAATTCATGCCGGAGGCAGAGGTAAAGGAGGAGGAGTAAAATTAGCCAAGAATATTCAACAAGTTGAAGAATTGTCGGGACAAATTATTGGCATGATGCTGAAAACACCCCAAACATCTGCTGAAGGAAAGAAGGTTCATAAGGTTTTGATCGCAGAAGATGTTTATTATCCTGGGGAAAGTGAAACTAAAGAATTTTACATGTCTGTACTTTTAAACAGAGCAAAAGCCAGAAACATGATTATGTATTCTACAGAAGGAGGTATGGATATAGAGGAGGTTGCAGAACATACACCACATTTGATTTTTACTGAAGAAATTGACCCTGCGATAGGGCTTCAATCTTTCCAAGCTAGGAGAATTGCTTTCAATCTGGGTTTAAGTGGAAATGCGTTTAAAGAGATGGTGAAATTCGTAGAATCACTATATAATGCTTATGTTGGTTCGGATGCCTCTATGTTTGAAATTAATCCTGTGTTAAAAACATCAGACAATAAAATCATGGCTGTTGACGCTAAAGTAAATATTGATGATAATTCTTTATATCGTCAGTCTAAATATGCGGAAATGCGTGATGTTTTAGAAGAAAATGCCATAGAAGTTGAAGCAAAAGAAGCGGGATTAAATTATGTGGATTTAGATGGTTCAGTTGGCTGTATGGTTAATGGAGCAGGTTTGGCGATGGCTACTATGGATTTGATTAAATATGCGGGTTATGAGCCAGCAAACTTTTTGGATGTTGGAGGAACTGCTGATGCAAAGCGTGTAGAATTAGCTTTTAGAATTATTCTAAAAGATCCAAATGTAAAGGCAATTTTAATTAATATTTTTGGTGGAATTGTTCGCTGTGATAGAGTTGCACAAGGTGTGGTGGATGCCTATAAAAATATGGGCGATGCTATAAAAGTTCCTATTATTGTTAGATTACAAGGCACTAATGCCGAAATTGCTAAACAATTAATTGACAATTCAGGTATGCCTATTTTATCAGCAGTTGAGTTTCAGGAAGCAGCAGATCAAGTTAAATTGGCGCTTTCTTAACAAGGATAATATTAAAAAAAAACAAACCGTTTCTCAATTAGAGACGGTTTTTTTATGCGTAGTGTACATGAATTATGTAATTAGTATTCTATATTTTCAGGTTCTCTAAAAATTATTTTCTAAAAATTAAATTAAATTATAATAATTGAATAAATAATCAATTCGTTGCGATATTTCTTTTTTATTTCATTTTGAATTCCCTAATTTTGTTGAATTGTTAAACAAATTTAATTCCTTTATTTATATCATGTCTAAAACAGCAATATTAGAATTTAATGGTAACAAGTATGAGTTTCCTGTAATTGTTGGAAGCGAGAATGAAACTTCAATAGATATTGAAAATCTTCGTGCTTTAACAGGTGCTATTACTCTTGATCCGGGTTATAAAAACTCAGGATCATGCCGAAGCGAAATTACTTTTCTTGATGGCGAAGAAGGAATTCTTAGATATCGTGGATATGCTATTGAAGATTTGGCAGAAAAAGCACAATTTCTTGAAGTTTCTTATTTAGTCATTTTTGGAGATTTGCCAACACAAATTCAGTTGTCTCAATTTGAAAACGATATCAGAAAATATACATTAGTAAATGAGGAAATGAAAAATATTATAGATGGCTTTCCAAAGACTGCCCATCCAATGGGTGTTTTATCCTCTTTAACTAGTGCGTTAACAGCATTTAATCCTAAAGTTGTTAATGTGGAAAATGAAAAGGAAATGTACGAGGCCGTTTGCAAAACCATGGGTAAATTCCTTGTGATTGCAACCTGGACTTACAGAAAAATGATGGGATATCCTTTAAATTACTATGATAACACGCAAGGATATGTTGAGAATTTTATGCATCTAATGTTTAAATTACCTACGGGACCTTATTCTTCAAATCAAGTAGTTGTAGCTGCATTAAATAAATTATTTATCCTACATGCAGACCATGAACAAAATTGTTCAACATCAACAGTAAGGATTGTAGGATCCTCTCATGCGGGTTTATTTGCATCCATTTCAGCTGGAGTCTCTGCGCTTTGGGGACCATTACACGGTGGTGCTAATCAAGCTGTTTTAGAAATGTTAGAAGCCATACAATTAGATGGCGGTGATTCAGCAAAATATATGGCTAAAGCCAAAGATAAAGATGATTCGTTTCGTTTGATGGGATTTGGTCACCGTGTTTATAAAAACTTTGATCCAAGAGCCAGAATTATAAAAAAAGCCGCAGATGAAGTATTGAAAAATCTAGGTGTAGATGATCCAATTTTAAAGATAGCCAAGGAATTAGAGGAAGCAGCTTTGGTTGATGAATATTTTGTTTCTAGAAAACTATATCCAAATGTTGATTTCTATTCTGGAATTATATATAGAGCTCTAGGAATTCCAACTGATATGTTTACAGTCATGTTTGCTATCGGTCGTTTACCAGGTTGGATCGCACAATGGAAAGAAATGCGAATCAATAAAGAACCAATAGGAAGACCAAGGCAAATATATGTTGGCCATCCTTTGAGAGATTTTAAATCAATAGATAATAGATAATTTAACCCGTTGGGTGTAATTATTTTTTATAGCCAATTTATACTAAATTGTCACATTGAGCTTGTCGAAATGTATTCTTTTTAATGTCTTCGACAAGCTCAGACTGACATTTTTGTTCTAATTGAATATAAATTTCCAGAAAAAATCTATTAATAAAAGATTTTGATTAATTACACCCATCGGGTTAATTTAAATATTATTTATTCTTCAATCTATCTTTAAAAATCTTTTCAAATTTTTCTATTTTAGGTTTAATTACCATCTCGCAATAAGGTTGGTTTTTATTGTTCTCATAATAATTTTGATGGCTTTCTTTGGCTTTATAAAATACTTTATAAGGTTCTAATGTAGTAACTATATTATTGCTGAATACTTTTTCATTATTCAATGAATTAATGATGCTTTCTGCAGCTTTCTTTTGTTGTTCGTTTTCATAAAAAATTACGGATCGATATTGAGTTCCAACATCTGCGCCTTGGCGATTTAAAGTAGTTGGATCGTGAACGGTAAAAAAAACTTTCAAAATTTCATCTAAATTTGTTTTTGTTTTGTCATATGTAATTTGAACCACTTCGGCAGCACCTGTAGTTCCCTCACAAACTTCTTCATAACTCGGATTTTCAACTACGCCTCCTGAGAATCCAGAAACCACAATTTCAACACCTTCCAAATTTTTATATACTGCTTCAACGCACCAATAGCATCCTCCACCCAAAGTTATAGTTTCTAATCCTTCTTTTTTAGAATTTCCATCGGGAACAAAATCTAAGGAAATTGCATTCATGCAATATCGTTTTCCAGTAGGCTCGGGTCCGTCATCAAATAAATGTCCCAAATGACTATTACATCTTCCACATAAAGCTTCAATCCGTTTCATTCCATATGAATTATCATCTACGAAGACTATGCTTTCTTTGTTAACTTGTTCGAAGAAACTTGGCCAGCCACAACTGCTGGTAAACTTTTGTTCCGATTTAAATAATCGATACCCACAGGTGGCACAATAATAGGTTCCTTTGGTTTCGGAATTCCACATCGATCCCGTGAATGCTCTTTCAGTATCGGCCTCCCTTGCAACAGCATACAAATCTGGAGTTAGTATTTTTTTCCATTCTGAATTAGCAACATTCAGTTTTTTTGTATCTGTATTCGAATAGTAAGGATTTTCAGGTTTAGAAATTGGATTATTCATATCTATAGATTGCTGTTTTTTAGTTTCTTTTTTGTTAGTTTGGCCACAGGCTTGAAAAATCAATATTGGCATCATGAAAAGTATATTAAAAATTATTTTTTTCATATTTTAAGCTATATTAATTAAAAAGAAAATTAATTTATTGAAATTAAGTCAACCAAATATACAATAGTATTTAGATTTGATTCCTTTATGAAATGCCAATTAGTATTTATTTAAGTAAAGATTAACTTTTGTTTTATTTATCAATTATGTAGCCTCATTTTTTTTTGTATTTTTGCGTTTAGAGCCTTTTGGATAGTAAATTTAAATGTTATGATGGAAGAACAGGTGATCTTGGTTAATGAACAAGATGAGCCAATCGGATTAATGAATAAACTCGAAGCTCATGAGAAAGCAATTTTACATCGCGCCTTTTCAGTTTTTGTATTAAACAACAAAAATGAGATTATGCTGCAACAGCGTGCTCAACACAAATATCATTCGCCATTATTGTGGACAAACACCTGCTGCAGTCATCAAAGAAATGGCGAAACCAACCTTCAAGCTGGAACTAGAAGATTATATGAGGAAATGGGATTTGAAACAAAACTGAAAGAACTTTTTCATTTTATATATAAAGCTCCTTTTGATAATGGTCTTACTGAACATGAGTTAGATCATGTTATGATTGGCTATTATGATGGCCAGCCAAAAATAAATAAAGATGAGGTTGAAACTTGGAAATGGATGAAGATTGAAGATGTTAAAAACGATATGACCCTAAATCCAGAGATTTATACTATTTGGTTCAAAATTATCTTCGATGAGTTTTACCACTATTTAGAAGATCATAAATTATAAATTTTTACAAATAATTTGATGTAATCATGCAAATAACTGTTTCAAGAAAAGCCCACTTTAATGCTGCCCATCGATTGTTTCGTAAAGAGTGGTCTATGAAAAAAAACGATAGCGTTTTTGGAAAATGCAATAATCCAAACTTTCATGGACACAATTATGATTTAATTGTATCAGTAAGAGGCGAGATTGATCAGGAAACAGGCTATGTGATTGACACTAAAATTTTATCAGATTTAATAAAAGAGCATATCGAAAGTGCTTTCGACCACAAGAACCTTAATTTAGATGTGCCTGATTTTGCCGAATTAATTCCAACGGCAGAAAATATTGCTATTGTAATTTGGCAAAAACTAAGAGCTCACATAGATTTGAATAAAGAATTAGAGATAACGCTTTATGAAACACCTAGAAATTTTGTAACCTTTAACGGAAAGTAATGGCATTAATTGTTGGTGACTTAATCCCAAATTTTACAGCAATAGACAATAACGGGAACACTTTTGATAGTAGCTCAGTTATTGGTAAATTCCCGTTAGTTATTTATTTTTATCCAAAAGACGATACACCTGGTTGTACAATTCAAGCTTGTACATTTAGAGACAAATACGAAGATTTTAAAGATTTAGGTGCCGAGGTAATTGGAATTAGTTCTGATACTATTAAGTCGCATTCTAAGTTTGCGAATAAATACAAACTTCCTTTTATTTTGCTATCTGATTCAGACAAAAAAATTAGAAAAGCTTTTGGTGTAGCCAATGATTTTTTAGGTCTACTCCCCGGACGAACAACCTATGTATGTGATAAAAGCGGTACTGTCAAACTGGTTTTTGATAGTATGTCTAGTAAAGTACATATAGAAAAAGCATTAAAAATCCTCAAGAGTTTATAGGATTTATAACAATTTAACTAATGAAATTATACCCTTTACAATTTGAACCGATTCTAAAAGAAAGGATTTGGGGAGGAATTAAGCTTAAAACATTACTTGAAAAGTCGATAAATTCCAACATTACAGGAGAAAGTTGGGAAATTTCAACGGTTCAAAATGAGGTGAGTATTGTTGCTAATGGTTCTCTAAAGGGCAAGTCTTTAGTTGATTTAATTTCAGATTATCCCGAAGCCATATTAGGAAAAAGTGTTTATAACAAATTTGGGAAACAGTTTCCTTTGTTATTTAAATATATCGACGCAAGAGAGGATTTATCGATACAAGTACATCCCAATGATGTTTTGGCCAAAAAAAATCACAATTCCTTTGGTAAAACTGAAATGTGGTATGTAATTCAAGCTGATGAAGATTCTAGGTTAATCTTAGGGTTTAAGGAAGATTCTAGTCCGGAATCGTATCTTGAAAAATTAAACAATAAATCTTTGTTGGACATTCTAGACACAAAAAGTGTAAATCCTGGAGATGCTTTTATGCTTGATACGGGAACAATTCATGCTATTGGCGCTGGAATTGTAATTGCTGAAATACAACAAACCTCAGATATTACCTATAGAGTTTTTGATTTTGACCGGGTAGATGTGAACGGTAAGCAAAGAGAATTACATAATGATTTGGCTTTAGAAGCTCTAAATTTCAAGAAAACAGCTGTTCAAAGATATTATGATAAGAGTAAAAACATTTCAAATAATGTAGTTAACTGCGACTATTTTACTACTAATTTCATTCCGCTTGAAGGTCAAATAAATATAAGGAAAACGGATGATTCCTTCACTGTTTATATGTGTGTGGAAGGAGACTTCGTATTAAATGCAAACAATCAATTATATAACTATAAAAAGGGAGATACTGTTTTAATACCTGCTCAATTGACAAATTTTGTGATTTCGGGTAATGCATCAATTTTAGAAATTTATATTTTGTAGGTTGTTTTATAAAGATTTAATGTAATTTTGCACTGATTCTGATCAAAAAAGTGAATCAGAATAAGATTAATTTAAAAAACAAAGAAAATGCCAAGTGTTAAAAATTTAAAGAAAGATATTAATTTCGTTTTGGGTGATATTATCGAAGCGGTTTACATTTATGAAATGACAACGACCGGGAAACCATCTGATAAGACAAATGCAATTATTGATGAAGCTATTTCATCTTTTGATGGTTTGATTGAAAAAGTTAATGCCAAAAAAGTAGAAAATAAAAAAGCACATTTCAAGCAAATTAATGTCGATTTAGAACAAACCGCAAATCAATTGGTTGAAAAAATCAATGCGCTGTAGTATAAAAAAGGCATTAAATATTTTGGTGATTTAATTTTCACATATATATTTGCATAACTATTACGCTGCCAGCGTAGCTCAGTTGGCTAGAGCAGCTGATTTGTAATCAGCAGGTCGTGGGTTCGAGTCCCTCCGCCGGCTCAAAAAAAGGAAAGTTAAAGCTTTCCTTTTTTTATGTCCATCATTTTTAATTTTATTAGAAATTTCTCTACCTTTAATTTGTTTATTATTTTATATTCTTAACTACAAATATTTATGATTACCACCCAACAAATTGAGTTTATGCAAGAGGCGATAGCACTTTCTATTGAAAATGTGAAATCAGGTAAAGGCGGTCCATTTGGTGCTGTAATTGTCAAAGATGGTCAGATTATCGCTCGTGGTGTAAATGGTGTAACTTCCTCAAATGATCCAACGGCCCACGCTGAAGTTGTCGCAATTCGAAATGCATGTAAAGTTTTGAAGCGTTTTCAATTAGATGGTTGCGAAATTTACACAAGTTGTGAGCCATGTCCAATGTGTTTAGGTGCGATTTATTGGGCTAGACCCGATAAAATGTATTTTGCCAACACAAAAAGTGATGCCGCAAGAATCAATTTTGATGATCAATTTATATATGAAGAATTGGAGTTGCCTTTTCAAAAAAGAAAATTAGTAACAATCCAGATGATGAATAAAGAGGCTTTAGAAGCTTTTACACTTTGGGACGAAGACCAAAGTAAAACTAAATATTAGTTACTTGTTTTATTAATCATATATTCAGTGGCTTACGTAAAGCTTTTTTAAAGGAATTAAAAATTTTATTATTTTAAAATGATTATGTTATTTCCAGAGGACATTGCAAAATTTGACTTGGTTGATGCCGACATATCTTATTATTCTAATTTTTTTGAAGGTGTTGAAGCAGCCGAATTATTTCAGAAACTTGAGAACGAAACACCATGGCAACACGATAGTATAACTGTTTATGGTAAAAAATATATGCAACCTAGACTGACAGCACTTTTTGGAAATGAAGGGATGCCATATAAATATTCTTCAATTTTAATGCACCCAAATTCATGGACTCCATTATTGCAAAATATTAAAATCAGAGTTGAAAAAATATGCAAAGTCGAATTTACCTCTGTTTTAATAAATTATTACCGCGACGGAAAAGATAGTAATGGTTGGCATGCCGATAATGAAAGTGAACTTGGACAAAATCCTATTATTGCATCTTTAAGTTTTGGTGCCGAACGGTTTTTTCATCTGAAGCACAATACGAATAAAGATTTAAAAGTAAAGTTAAAATTGGAATCGGGAAGTTTACTTATAATGCAGGGCCCTACCCAACATTTTTGGAAACATCAAATTCCCAAAGTAACGACAAATGTAGGGCCGAGAATTAATCTTACTTTTAGAATAATTAAAGGTTAGTATTTATAAAGCCCGTTGGGTGTAATTAATCAAAATCTTTTAGTAATAGATTTTTTGCTGGAAATTTATATTCAATTTTATTGAATACAAATTGGCCAAAAAAATAATTATACCTAACAGATTAAATTTATTAAAAAAAAAGGAGTCGTTTTATAAAACTAATTATTATTTTTATTAATATTGAAATCAAATTAATCATTAAGAAATATTAAATTGCTTTTACAGAAATGAAAAAAAGTAGACTAGTTGAACTTGACAATGAAGAATTAGAAAGAATTGTCAGTATGGCTCAAGAAGAACGAAAGCCATTTGAGGTAATAAAAGAAGAGTTTGGACTTACGGAGAATGAAGTTGCTGAATTGATGAAAAAGCGTCTTCAAAAAGATAAATTCGAACTTTGGAAAAAGAAAGCCGTGGGGAGTAAGCCAAAACCAAAACCGATTATTGATGATTTTGATGATTTAGATAGTAAATACTACATTAAGAATAAGTTTGATTAAAAATGACTCTTGATCTTCAAGAGTCATTTTTGTTTTAATTATTTTTTGTTAATCATATCAAAAAAAGAGATATAATTAAGCAGCTATTAATTAATTTTGTCAATTCTTATAATAAAATATCAATATGATTAGACTTTTAACTTCCTTGTCCTTAATAATTTTTGGGAGCAATATTACTTTTGCTCAATCAAACTTAAACCAAGTTTTTGCAACTATTGATTTAAACAACGTGAAAAATGACAGGGTAAATGTCATAATTACCCCACCGAAGTTTACAACTAACGAAATTATTTTTCATATTCCAAAGACTGTCCCAGGAACCTATTCAATAGATAATTACGGAAAATTAATAGAAGAATTTAAGGCGCTTGGTAAAAATGGAGAAGAATTAAAATCAACAAAAATTGGTGAAAATTCATGGAAAATTTTTGATGGTAAATCCTTATCTAAAGTCACATATTATGTTAATGATACCTATGATTCTGAGGTAGGATCTGGTTTTGGCAAAGATGATATATTTTCTCCAGCAGGAATTAATATACTCTCAGGTAAGAATTTTGTAGTAAACAATCATGGATTTATTGGCTATTTTGAAGACCAACGGCTGTTAACTGAATTGCCATATACGGTTTCAATTTCACACCCTGCCAATTTATTCGGTGCCACTTCATTAGTTGACAAAAATAGTAGTAGGACTGAGGATGTATTTACTGTAAATAGATATTTTGAGCTAACTGATAACCCAATAATGTATTCAGATTCTGCCTATGAAACATTTATGGTTGAGGGAATGGAAATCGTATTTAGTGTTTATTCTCCAAACGGGATACACACTGCAAAAAGTTTACTTCCTTTTTTAGAGCAAACGATGCGAGCTCAAAAAGCTTTTTTGGGTGACATAAACTCAAATAAACGCTACACTGTTTTATTGTATTTGTCAGATATGTCTAAAAATGATGCTAAGGGATTTGGCGCGTTAGAACATCATACTTCAACTACAGTAGTTTTTCCTGAATCTATGGATGCTAATTCGTTAGGAGAGCAGTTAAAAGATGTTGTTTCTCATGAGTTTTTTCACACAGTTACTCCGTTGTGTATTCATGCTAAGGAAATTCATTTTTTTGATTATAACAACCCAAAAATGTCAAAACATTTATGGCTTTATGAAGGTGTTACGGAATACTTTGCCAATTTATTTCAAGTGAACCAAGGATTAATTTCCGATTCTGAATTTTACGAAAGGATGTCGGGAAAAATAGCTAATGCTTCTTCCTTAAATGACAAGATGTCTTTCACTGAAATGAGTGCCAATGTATTAGAAGAACCCTATAAAGAACAATACTTAAATGTGTATGAAAAAGGAGCTTTAATTGGAATGTGTATAGATATTATTATTCGTCAAAAGAGTAATGGTGTTAGAGGAATTAAAGATTTAATGAGAGATTTATCCAATTTATATGGTGTTGATAAACCATTTGATGATGAAGCGCTTTTTGGTAAAATTACTGAGTTAACCTATCCTGAGGTTGGGGTGTTTTTGAATAGCCATGTGGCAGGAGGGAAGCCTATAAATTATGATTATTATTTTTCTATAATGGGGATTTCAAAAGCAACAATTAAGGTTCCTGCTAATCCATTTCTTAAGAATAAAATGGTTCCCTATATATCTGTAAATCCAGCTAATAAAGAGATTCTTGTTGTTGCTGATACTCAGTTGAATAGTTTTATGACAACTTTAGGTCTTAAAGGAGATGATGTTATTTTGGCCTTTAATGATGTTTCTTATAGCCTTGATAATATCTATGATTTAATAACGCAAAGTCAAAATTGGCAAACAGATGATCCCATTTCAGTTAAAATCAAAAGACAAGGAAATGAACAAATCATCACCGGAAAGATAAAATTGGATTATGAAGATGAAGAAGGTTTGAAATTTAATGACGATTCAAAAAAAACTTTAAATAATTCTTGGTTAAAAGGATAATCCGATTGAAACAAATCATTAATCCCTCAATTTGGCAACCAAATTGAGGTTTTTTTTAGTATTATTGTTGAAAATAATAATATGCAAAAATTAAATTTTCATCATTTTTCTCTACTGCTAATTGTTGTTTTGTTTTTTCTAATTACTTTGAATTCCTGCAATGATATAAAATCTACTAAAAATTTTGTTTTAACAGGAAATATTAAAGGTTTAAAAAGTGGTGTTTTATATATTCAAAGGGTAAAAGATACAGTTTTAGTAGCTATTGATACTATAAAAATTGATGGTGATTCCCGTTTTATAAGTGAGTTTAATTTAGACTCACCAGAGATGTTGTATTTGTTTTTGGACAGAGGCATAACCAATTCTTTAGATAATAATATCGCATTCTTTGCCGAAAAAGGAAAAATGAATATTGAGACTTCTCTCGACTTTTTTACTGCCGACGCTGTAATCACAGGATCTAAAAATCAAGAACTCTATGAAGAGTATAAAAAAGTAGTTTCAAATTATGTAGACCAAGATTTAATTTTAATAGAAAATAAAGTAAATGCTTATAAATCAAAAAAAATGGATGAGGTTGAAAGTATTGATGAAAAGCAAAAAGGCATTCAGAAAAGAAAATACTTATATACTACAAATTTTGCAGTCAATTACGGTAATTATGAAGTTGCTCCCTATGTTGCATTGGATGAAATATATGATATTAATTTGAAGTACATGGATACCATCCAAAAATCTATGACAAAGAAGGTAGCAAATTCATTGTATGGTAAAAAACTTATTAGATTCATTGCATCAAGAAAAAAAGATGAACAATAATATTCTATTTTTTATTTTCAAAATCCGATGAAAGAACTTTTATTAATTACTCCTCCCTTCACACAGCTCAATACGCCTTATCCCGCTACGGCATATTTGAAAGGATTTTTGAATACCAAATTCATTTCATCATTTCAAATGGATTTAGGAATAGAAGTTATTTTAGAACTTTTATCTGAAAATGGATTGAAAGACATTTTCAACTATGCCGAGAATAGAGTCATTTCGGATTCAAATTTAAAACGAATTTACTCCTTACGACAAGAATATATAGCCACAATAAATCCAGTAATAGAATTTTTACAAGGTAAAAATCAAACGATTTCTCGTTTAATTTGTTCAGAGAACTTTTTGCCTCAAGCCTCAAGATTTCAACTTTTAGATGACATGGAATGGGCTTTTGGGACTATGGGAATACAAGATAAAGCAAAACATTTTGCCACTCTGTATCTTGAAGACATTTCAGACTTTATAAGAGAAACTATAGACGAAAATTTTGGTTTTAGTAGGTATGCAGAGCGATTGGGAAGGAGTGCTAACTCTTTTGACGAAATCTACAACTTTCTTCAAATGCCTCAAACATATATAGATTCGATTGCCTTACAAATTTTAGAAAAAAATTTGAAAAAGTGTCAGCCCAAATTAGTTTTAATTTCAGTTCCCTTTCCCGGTAATTTATATAGTGCTTTCCGATGTGCTAAATATATAAAATCGGTTTATCCCGAAATAAAAATTGCAATGGGAGGGGGATTTCCAAATACCGAGTTGCGCAGTCTCAAAGACAAACGTGTTTTTGAATTCTTTGATTATATTACATTAGACGATGGCGAGTTGCCGGTTGAACTATTGTATAATCATTTGTGTCAATCAAAACATCCTGGAATAGATGAAGGGGAGTTCAAACGCACTTTCCTCCTTCAAAATGATTTAGTAGTTTATAAAAACAATGCTGCCAAATTGGATTATAAGCAAAAGGATCTTGGCACTCCTGATTATTCTGATTTGCATTTAGATAATTATATTTCAGTAATAGAAATTGCAAATCCAATGCATAGTTTGTGGAGTGATGGACGCTGGAATAAGCTAACTATGGCTCATGGATGTTATTGGGGAAAGTGTACTTTTTGTGATATTTCTTTAGATTATATTAAACTTTACGAACCTATTGCTGCCAAAATTTTAGTTGATAGAATGGAAGTAATAATAGCACAAACAGGGGATAATGGTTTTCATTTTGTTGATGAAGCTGCACCCCCGGCATTAATGCGTGATGTAGCATTAGAAATTCTTCGCAGAAAATTAGTGGTAACGTGGTGGACAAATATTCGTTTTGAAAAAAGTTTTACCTATGATTTGTGTAAGTTACTACAAGCTTCAGGATGCATTGCAGTATCCGGGGGATTGGAAGTAGCTTCTGATAGATTATTGGAATTAATTAAAAAAGGGGTAACAGTTGAACAAGTTGCACAAGTCACAAGAAATTTTACAGAAGCGGGAATTATGGTGCATGCTTATTTAATGTATGGATATCCCACGCAAACTATCCAAGAAACTATAGACAGTCTCGAAGTGGTTAGACAATTGTTCGAACAAAATATTTTACAATCGGGCTTTTGGCATCAATTTGCGATGACAGCTCATAGTCCTGTGGGTATGTCTCCCGACGATTATGGAGTTTTACCTGAAGAGAAAGAAATATTTTTTGCGAATAATGATATTCAATTTAAAGACAAAACCGGTTTAGATCATAATTTGTTCAGTTTTGGCTTAAAAAAATCACTTTTCAATTATATGCATGGAATTTGCATAGATTATGATCTTCAAGAATGGTTCGATTTTAAAATCCCTAATACTACAATTTCTCCCGATCATATTCTTTCATGTCTCGAGGACAAAACTAATTTTGAGATAAAGCCATCTGCTAAAATTATATGGATTGGTGGACTGCCAATAGCCGAGTCTTATCTTAAATCTAGAAAAGGGAGTTCTTGGGAAATGACGAGATTAACATTTCACAATAAACGAGATAATATAGAAATTTTATTAGAAAAAGATAAAGCTGAATGGCTTATTAATTCACTTGGATTAATAAGTATTTTTACTGGAGAATCTACAACTTTTGCAAAATTAAAATTAGATTTTGAAAAGCAATTTGATGATTTTGAATTGTTTTGGTATTCAAAACCCTTGCTTCAATTGAGGAGGAGTGGTTTATTAACTGTTTAATATGATAAAGCTATATTTTAAGTTAGTTTAACTTGCTCTCGCTTGCAGGCTCTCCATAAAGATCAAATTCGGTAGCATCAAATATTTTTATATCAGTAAATTCTCCAATTTTTACATAAAAATTACTAGCGTCAATTAAGACTTCATTATCCACATCTGGGCTGTCAAATTCTGTTCTACCAATGAAATATTGCCCTTCCTTTCTGTCTATTATACATTTAAATATTTTTCCAATTTTATTTTGATTCAAATCCCATGAGATTTGCGATTGTAAATCCATTATTTCGGCAGCACGGGCTTGTTTTACTTCTTCGGGAACATTATCTTCTAATAAATAAGCATGGGTGTTCTCTTCGTGAGAATAAGTAAAACAACCTAAACGTTCAAACTTCATTTCCTGAACCCAGTCACGCATGATTTCAAAATCTTCCTGAGTTTCTCCCGGGTAACCAACAATCAAAGTAGTTCTTATTGTAATTTCTGGAACTGCAGCGCGAAAGTCTTTTAATAATTTGGTTGTTTTTTCTTTAGTTGTCCCGCGACGCATAGATTTTAAAAGAGAATCTGAAATATGTTGCAACGGAATGTCAATATAATTGCATATTTTAGGTTCTTTATGCATCAGGTCAAGAACATCCATTGGAAATCCTGTTGGAAAAGCATAATGTAATCTTATCCATTCAATCCCGTCAACTTTGACTAAGTTTTCTAACAACTCCGCTAAATTTCTTTTTTTGTATAAATCTAGCCCGTAATAAGTCAAATCTTGGGCAATTAGAATCAATTCTTTTACACCATTTTTTGCCAATCCTTCAGCTTCTTTAACCAACTTTTCAATGGACTGAGAAACATGTTTGCCTCGCATTATTGGAATGGCACAGAAACTACATGGTCTATCACAACCCTCAGCAATCTTCAGATAAGCATAATTCTTTGGTGTTGTTGTTAGTCGTTCTCCAAGGAGTTCGTGTTTGTAATCGGCGCCAAGAGCTTTTAAAAGAAGAGGTAAATCTGTTGTGCCAAAATATTGATCTACATTTGGAATTTCCTTTTCTAAATCAGGACGGTATCTTTCAGACAAGCATCCGGTTACAAAAACTTTGTCTACAATGCCATTTTCTTTTTTATCAACGTATTCAAGAATTGTATTTATCGATTCTTCTTTAGCATTATTGATAAAGCCGCAAGTATTGATTACTACAATATTACCTTCTTGTTCGTGTACCACATCTTTTCCGCTTGCTCTTAATTGACCCATCAAAACTTCACTATCGTAAGTGTTTTTGGAACATCCAAGTGTGATAACGTTGATTTTATTTTTCTTTAAAGACTTAGTTCTCATTGATTTGAAATTGGATTGCAAAATTACGTTATTTATTCTGAATTATTCTTCTTGTAAATTATTATAAAACAAGAAACCGCTTCAATTGAAACGGTTTTACTTTAGTGAATATTATTATTTTTTAAAAATTTACAGAATAACTCAGAGTGATATTGTTATTATACCTACTTATTCGAGCAGTGTCTGTCATTCCAGAAGATAAAAAGGAATTATCAAAGTTTCTATGTTCGTAAGAATAGGCTATATCAATTCGGTTTTCACCAAAATTATACCCAAGTCCACCTGAATAGCCAGTTAAATCTCCAAAGACTCGATCAACTTTATATGGGCTTTGATCAAAGCGGTAACCGCCTCTAAAACTCATTTGTTTAAATTTATATTCTCCCCCAAGTCTTACTTCTATTGCGTTGTGAAGCGCGCTATTTAAATAAGAATTTATACCAGCATAATCATTTTTTGGTTTTAATCTTGTTTTACTGAAGTCACTTTGTGATATATCCGCACTAAACAAACCTTTTTTACCAAATATATAGACGAAACTAGTTGTCCATTTACTCGGTGTTTGAATGTTGTAGGGT